>CAZBOC010000011.1:0-20710 GCA_964493225.1 uncultured Caulobacterales bacterium
CGGGCGCCGGCGCGCGCCAGGCGTTGACGTTCTGGCCGAGGAGCGTGATCTCGCGAACGCCCGCGGCGGCGAGGGCGCGCGCTTCGGCGGCGACGGCGTCGACGCTGCGCGAGACTTCCGCGCCGCGCGTATAGGGAACGACGCAAAACGTGCAGAACTTGTCGCAGCCTTCCTGGACCGTGAGGAACGCGGTCGGGCCGTCGGCCTCGCGGACCGGCAGGCGGTCGAATTTTTCCTCGACGGCGAAGTCGGTCTCGAGAACCTCGCCGGCGGACCGCGCGGCCCGCGCCAGCATCTCCGGCAGGCGATGATAGGCCTGGGGCCCGAAGACCATGTCGACCTGGGGCGCGCGCGCGGTGATCTCCGCGCCCTCGGCTTGGGCCACGCAGCCGGCGACGGCGAGGGTCATCGGCGCGCCTTCCGCCGCCTTTTTCTGTTTCAGCTTTTTCAGCCGGCCGAGTTCGGAATAGACCTTTTCGGCGGCCTTTTCGCGAATGTGGCAGGTATTGAGGATGACGAGGTCGGCGGCCTCCGGCGTTGCCGCTTCGACGTAGCCGAGGGGCTTCAGGAGGCCGGCCATGCGCTCTGAATCATAGACGTTCATCTGGCACCCGTAGGTCCTAATGAAAACGCGCTTGCCGCCGCGATGATCGCTCGCATCCATCATAGAGCCGGCAGTAATGGGCCACGGGCGAACGCGGCGCAAGCCGTCCGCGGCTGATCGTGACAACCGGAGGCGGGCGCATCGCGCAGTTGTGACGGACGCGTCATTGATCACCGGACCGGCTGTTGGGATAAAGCGGCCTGCGACAAGTTCAGGGGCGTCCACGGTTGCGTTGCTTTCATCGGATCATGGCGGGCGTGATCGCCTGGAACGTCGCCGCCTCCGTGGCGGGCGCGGAAGATTTTCTTGAGCGCGCCGACCCGCCCGTCGTCGTGGAGATGTTCCTTTCCCAGGCCTGCGCGCAATGCCCGGCGGCGGCCGACTTCCTCGCCGAACTCGCTGAACGGGAGGGCGTTCTCGCCCTATCGTGGCATGTCGACTATTGGGACGACGCCGTCTCGCCGCGTTACGGAAGCTGGAAGGATCCCTTCGCGGCCCCGGAATATTCGGAGCGCCAGAGGCGCTACAACGAACGCATCCGCGGGCGCCGACGCGTTTTCACGCCGCAGGCCGTCGTCCAGGGGACCGACAGCCTCGTCGGCTCGAAACGCGCGCGGATCGAGACGCTGATCGCAGCGCCGGACGCGCCGGCGCCGTTCCTCGCCCGCGCGCTCGCCCCGCGCATCCGCATTTCACCGCCGCGCGACAAGGAGATGACCGTCGCCCTCGACTATCTGCCGGCCGGCCACGAGGTTCTGCTCGTGCGCTTTTTTGAAAGGACGGCGACGCCGATCCATGGCGGCGCCAACGCCGGCGCGACCTTCGTGGACGCCCACATCGTCGACGCGGTGCGCAGGATCGACCCGCGGGCGATCACCATGGGCCCCGTGCGCGTCGCCGCCCCGCTTCCGCGCATGGGCTGCGCCGTTCTCGTTCAGGCGGCGCGCGCCGGCGAGATCGCCAGCGCCGCCTATTGTCCCGAAGCGAATTGACCGGTCGCGAGGGGCGATTGCGCGGGGCCGGCCTGATCCCCTGCGATCAGCGCCCGCTCCCATGGAGGATCGCCCGCCCGCCGGCGCGCTTCACGGTTGATCAGGCGCAGAGAGGTCCTCGGGCGCGCAGGAGGCCGGCGCCTTTCGCTCAACCGCCCGCAACAAGGCTGGCGCGGTGAAGGAGACGGCGGCGCTGACGGGTACGCCCGCCTCGCGAAGGGCGCGGGCGGCCCAGTGGTTGCACATGTTGAAGAGGTGAAAGCCGCCCTTCGCGGCCAGGAAATAGCTGGCCTGCGGGACGCGCCCTTCGGCCACGATGACCGGCGCGCCGTTTTCGTCGGCCTCGAGCGAGGCCGCGATGCGTTCGCCCATCGCCCTCGCGCCAGTGCGCGAGACGGCGAACGCGATCGCCTTTCGCGGTCGCCAGAGGCCTTCCTCGACCGGCCGATCGCCCGCGATGACGTGCAGGGCGGAGCGGGTCGGCGGAACGACGGCCTTTAGGCCCTCCCAGAGGCCCGGATCGTCCGCCATGAAAAAGTCCCGCGCGCCCCAGCCGATGAGAAAGTACGCCTTTTCCGGGAATAGCGCGCGAACGGGATGCGTTTCGTCGAGGACTTCCGCAGGCAGCGCGATGCTCGCATGCCATCCGTTCGACCACAGCCGCACGGTCGCGCAGTCTCCCGGCGTCGGAGGCGGCCCCGGGGACGAAGCGCAAGCTGCGACAAGCAGCGCTGACGCGAGAACCGCAAGGCGCGGCGACGCGCGAGAGACGCCGCGGGCGTCGGTCCGCGCCATCAACCGCGGCTCGCCGGGAAACCGCCCTCCCGCTTCGTCTCCCGATCGCCGGCGCGCCGCCGTCGCGGCGGCCCGGGGACGCCGCAGGGCTGGTGGCCCTCGACGCCCGCCAGCCCGCCCGTTAGACTTCACGGCGCGGCGTCGTGGATATAAGGCTCATGCCTCGCAGGCTTTCCTCCGTTCTGATCACGATCGGCTTTGCGGCGCTTGTCGCGCTTGCGCTGCTGCCCAGTCCGTTGACCGTGATCGTACATACCGGGACGACGACGACCAGCATCGACAACAGCGAAACGACCCACGAGACGACCCACAACCACAATCACGCTTCACCAGCGGCGGCGCCGGCGGGCCCGGCGTCCGGTGAGCCCGATGGCGACGGAAGCGAACGCGGAGCCCGCTGATTATCCCGGATCGGCCGGTCCCGTAAGGGATGACCGCCGCCCTCGCCGATCTCTTCAGGGATTATTGGATCCCGCTGATGGGTGGGCCCAGCGACGGGTCGGGAACGTCCAGCAGTGGCCGAAGGGGTACTTGACCGACGCGAAACGGTCGTCCCGGAAGGCGTCGTCAGGTTTCATCATGCAGATGCGGCGTCACCGCAGCGAGCCGTCGGGAACGGGTTTCGCCGTCATGCCTGTCCGCCTCGCAAGGCTCTCTTCCCTGGTCCGTCCGCCCCTGGTCCGCCCGACAGGAACAAGAACGCGCCCGCATGCCTCAGGAAGTTGCGATCCGAAATCCGCGAACCTCGCCCTGACGCAGGACCGGGCCGAAGGCTCTATTCCGCCGCGCCGAGGGCCGCGACGGACTTCACGTAGTCCTCGCGCGCCCGGCGGTTGATCTCGTCGAATTCCTCCGCCTTCGCATTGTCGTTCTCGGCGAGGTTCGCATAGTCCGCATCGGCGAAATGGATGACGCCCATATCGGCGTAGGCCGACTGGATCTTGTCCGACCACAGCCCGATATCGCGCACGATCGGCACTATCCGCATAAAGAGCATCTTGCGAAAATGCTTCTGGAATTCGGAATTGCGCTGCGCCTCGAGGACCTGATCGAGGGGGATGCCCATGGTCTCGTAGAGTTCGTGGGCCTCGAAGCGGTCGCGCATCAGGTAGCAAGCCTCGACCAGAAACTCTTCGCGCTCGTCGCGCTCGGCCTCGGTGAGTTCAGGGTAGTACTCCTTCAGCGTGAGGCGCCCGAAGGCGACGTGCCGGGACTCGTCCTGCATGACATAGGCGTTCAGCTGCTGGGCGAGGGCGTTCTTGGCCATGTCGCGGATGTTGCCGAAGGCGGCGAGCGCAAGCCCCTCGATCACCACTTGCATCGCGAGATAAGTCATGTCCCAGCGGCGATCGCGCAGCGCCTGGTCCACGAGCGTCTGGAGCGGCTTCGTCATCGGATAGGCGACGCCGAGGGTCTGGAGGAATTTCTTGTAGGCCTCGACGTGGCGCGCCTCGTCCATGGTTTGCGTCGAGGCGTAGAATTTCGCGTCGAGGTCGGGCACCTGCTGAACGATTTTCGCCGCACAAAGAAGGGCCGCCTGTTCGCCCTGCATGAATTGCGACATCATCCAGCCCTGGGCGTTGCGGCGGAACTCGGCTTTCTCCCTGTCGCTCATCTTGCCCCAGATCGGCGTGTGGAAAAGACCGATCGCCTCGTCCGGCATGCCCATCGGATTTTCCGTGTCAAGCTGAAGCGACCAGTCGATGCGGTCGAGCGCATCCCACTGCATGTCCTTGCCCTTCTGATAGAGGTGCATCATCTGGTTTCGACCAGCGTCGTATTCCCAGTCAAAGGCGGCCTCGAAATTCTGCGGCACCGTCCAGCACGGGTCGATGTCGGGAATGGGATAAAGATCGCGAAGGGAAGGCGATTGAGACATGGCGGGACTCTCCTGTTCCGCAAAGCGGCCAAAGGCGGCCGCGCCGGCAGAACACTAGCCAGTTTACCTCGGCGCCGTCAATGGGCGTGGGCCGCATAATTATTTTGCGGCGCACCATTTTTATTGATGCAATCCTTCCAAGAAGTGCGCTAATCGCCGGTCTTGTCTTTGGGCACGCCATAAAGTTCAAGGCGGTGGGCCACGAGAGTGAAGCCGTGCTCTTCGGCGATCTTGTGCTGCAGGCGCTCAATTTCCTCGTTGACGAATTCGATGACTTCGCCGGACCGCAGGTCGATCAGGTGATCGTGGTGGTCTTCGGAGGCTTCTTCGTAACGCGAACGGCCGTCCTGGAAATCATGGCGTTCGACGACGCCCGCCTCCTCGAAGAGCCGCATGGTCCGGTAAACGGTGGCGATCGAGATCCGCTGGTCGATTTCCGAGGCGCGGCGGTGAATTTCCTCGACGTCCGGATGGTCGTCGGCCAGAGAAAGCACGCGCGCGATGACGCGCCGCTGGTCGGTCATGCGCATGCCTTTCTCGATGCAGAGTTTTTCAAGCCGGTCCATTGCCTTCGCCTTTCCGCATAGCGCGCTCTTTTCTTAAATCATGCGCTCGCCCTCGCGTGCAACTTATCGGGGCGCATTAAGATTGCGCCGCATAATCAATCCGTCCGCGCCATCCCGGTAATACGCCCCGCGCGCTCCGACGACCTCGAAACCGTCCGCCGCGTAGAGCGCGACGGCGGCCTCGTTGCCGGCGTTGACTTCAAGAAACAAGGCGTCGGCGCCTGCCGCCGCGGCGTCTTCGCAAAGGCGCGCCAGAAGGGCCCTGGCGAGGCCGCGCCGGCGAAAATCCGGGGCGACGCCGATCGACAGGATTTCCGCCTCGCCGCCGCCAGCGCGCCAGAACGCGAACGCGGCGGCGGGGGCGCCCGCCACGCCGCCGAGGAGGGCCGCCCCGCCCGCCTCCGCCAGAGCCGTCCTGACGCCCTCCGATCCCCAGCTCGCCGCTCCGAACGCCGCCTCTTCAAGGTCGATCAGACAGGCGAGATCACTGATGTCGGCGCTGCGGAGCCATACCGCTGTCCGGAAGGCGCCCGCGGCGTTCATTTCTGACCGAGCCCCGCAAGGATCGAGGGGCGCGCGGCCCTCGCGTCGGGCGGACGCAGGTAAAGCGGCGCGGGAGGGCCGTCGGGCTTTCGCGCGGCGGCGGCGAGGCGCGCGAGGGTGACCGGATCGATCTGCGTTGGCTCGTCAGTAAGCCGCCAATGGCCGGGCGCGCCGGCGATCAGCCGCGCGCCGGATCCCGCGAGTATGGCTGCGGGGTCTTCAGTCGTACCGGCCATACCGCGGGCGGCCGTCGCCTGGCCGATCCGATCGCCGGCCTCGACCGGCGTCGCTGCGAACGGGGCCAGCCATTCCGCGCCGTCGGCGCCGTAAAGCGCGGCGTAGACCTGGCCGCGGCGCGCGTCGATCACCGGCGCCACCGCCTTTTCGCGGCCTTGTCGTTCGAAGATTGTCTCCGCGAGGGCCTGCATCGTCGTCACGCCGACGACCTCGATCGCGGTTCCGAGAGCGAGGGCGCGCGCAAAGGCGAGCCCGACGCGCACGCCCGTAAAGCCGCCCGGACCGACGACGACGCCGACGCGGTCGAGATCCTTCAGGGCGACCCCCGCCTCGGCCGCTGTCTCCGCGACCAAGACCGCGAGGTGCTCGGCATGCCCCTTCTCCAGCGGCAGACGGCGCGCCGCCAGCGTCTCGTTCCGTGACAGGACGGCCGCCGAACAGGATTGCAGCGCGGTATCGAGGGCGAGGACGAGCATCAAGGCGACTTTGGCGAGCTTCTTGCGTGATGCAAGCGCCAAGGGGTCGATTCTGAAACGGGTGAACGTCGACGCAATGGAGCCGAAGCCCCATGACAAACGCCCTTTCCCGCGCCGCGGCGCGCGATCCCCGCGACTTTCAGTTCGATCTCGATCCTGACCGACGTCCCGAACGCGCGGCCATACCCTGCGAGGCCTGGTTCCCCACCGCCCGCGCCGTGTGGCCGACCTGCACCTCGCGGCGCCTCCACGATCCCACGCTCGGCATACGCGCCGTCGTCATCCACGCGACGGCGGGGTCCTCGGCGGCCGGCGCCTTTTCGGTGATGCGGGCCGGGCGCGCCAGCTTCCACTGGCTGATTCCCGACGAAGACGAGGAGGGCCACGGGCGCGTCGTCTGGGCGACAGCGCCGGAAGCGCGCGCCGCGTGGCATGTGCGCAATTCCTGCTCTCACCCGGCGGTGTGGGAGGGCCGCGCCAAGGTCAACCACTACTCCCTCGGCGTCGAGATCGTGAACCGGGCGCGCGCAGGCGATCCGTTCTCGGACTGGCAGATTGAAGCGACGGCGCAGATCATCCGTTACGCCTGGGCGAAATACCCGAACCTCGCCCATGTGGTCAGCCATGCGCGGCTCGACCCCTCGCGGCGCACCGACCCCGGCGCGCATTTCCCCTGGGAGGCCCTTGAAGCGGCCGTCCATGGCCGGCGATAAAGGCTGGCGCCCTCATTCCTGACACGGATAAAAGCCAGCTTGACGATGGCGCACGGACAGGATGCGGCGCGCAAACTTGGGACAACGGCCCCAAGCCTTACGTCTGCACGCGGCTCATCTTGAAAATGGACGCGTGCAGCGACGGCCTCGCGCCAAAGAGGTCCGCAGCGAAAAACGGTCCTTCCCGGGATGAAATCAACGCGCTGACGACGGTCGCCGGCTTCAGTTTCGCCGGCGATCTCGCGACGTCGCCCGTTGAGTTTTCCGGCGAACGCCGGAGGCGTCGACGTCCCTGCGCATCGGCGTTTCTCGCGATAAAAGACTGACCCCGGCCTTTCAAGCCGTCCGCCGATACGTCAGACGATCTCGCAGACCTCGGCGAATTCCGGGCGCGGCGATCGGGGGAAGAGGTTTTCATCCGTGCCGTAACCAATGTTACACAGGAAATTCGACTTGTATGTCGTGCCGGAGAAGAACTCCTTGTCGACGCCGTCCTTGTCGAAACCGGACATCGGCCCGCAATCGAGGCCGAGGGCGCGCGCGGCGATCATGAAATAGGCGCCCTGGAGCGATCCGTTGCGCATCGCCGTCTCTTCGATCAGGGCGTCATTGCCGACGAACCAGCTTTTCGCATCCGTATGCGGAAAAAGCTCGGGGAGCTTTTCGTAGAACTCCATGTCGTTGGCGATGATGACGCAGGCCGGCGCGGCCATCGTCTTTTCCGCGTTTGACCCGAGGAGATGGGGCTTGAGGCGGGCCTTCGCATCGCCGGACGTCACGAAGACGAAGCGGGCCGGAAAACAGTTCGCCGAGGTCGGCCCCCATTTCATGAGGTCGTAGACGGCCTGCATCAGGGCCTGGGAAACCGGGCGCTGTTCCCAGCCGTTGCGCGTGCGCGCCTCGCGGAAAATGACGTCGAGCGCCTCATCGTTCACGATTTTCTCTGTCATGGGGGCCTCTGCTTGCTGGCGGTGCTACTTTTTCTCGTAACGGAAGCCGAGCTCAAGCGCGACCTGGTAATAGGCGACCTTGCCGTCCTCGATGTAGCCGCGCGTCTCGATCACCTCGAACCAGTCGAGATTGCTCACCGTTTTCGCCGCGGTGGTCACCGCGTTCTCGATCGCGTCTTCGATCGAGGTTTTGGAGGTTCCGACGATCTTGTTGATCGCATAGACGTTGTCTCCCATGGGCCTTCTCCTTTTTTCCACATCTTTGCGTACAACACTTTTGCGCGGCGAACATTCCCGCCGTCGCGGTCAGGCTTTCGGCCCCTTTTTGCCGCCGCCGATTTCGGCGCCCGACGGCGGCGCCGCAAGCGGCCAGCGCGCGCGCGGCGCAAAGCCGAGGCCATCTCGCAGCGAGGGGACGCGGCCGGCGGCGAAGCGCTCCGCGCCGGCCAGCGCGATCATCGCGCCGTTGTCGGTGCAGTATTTCGCAGGCGGAACAATCATTCGCCAGCCTAGGCTATCGCACAGACGCCCAAGCGCGTCTCGGATCGCATTGTTGGCCGCGACCCCGCCCGCCACGACGAGGCTTCCCCCTTCGCCCGCGGCCTCCATCAGCGCCATGGCGCGCTCCGTTCGGCGGGCGAGGTGGTCGGCGATCGCGGCCTGGAAAGCGGCGGCGAGGTCGGCGATCGCGTTTGGCGAGGGCGCGCTTTCGGCCTCGGCGGCGACCCGCACGGCCGTCTTCAAACCCGACAGTGAGAAGTCGCAGCCCGCCCTTTTCAGGAGCGGGCGCGGAAAGGCGTGGCGCGAGGCGTCGCCGTGGCGCGCGGCCGCCTCGACCTTCGGCCCGCCCGGCTGGCCGAGGCCGAGGAGTTTCGCCGTCTTGTCGAAGGCCTCGCCCGCCGCGTCGTCGATGGTCGTGCCGAGCCTCTCGTAATCGCCGAGCCCGCGCACGCGCACGAGTTGGGTATGGCCTCCGGAAATCAGCAGCAGGAGATAGGGAAAGCCGGCGCGCTCGGTCAGCCGGGCGGACAGCGCGTGGCCCTCCAGATGGTTGACGGCGATCAGGGCGAGGCCGTGGACCATCGCGACGGCCTTCGCCGCCGTCAGCCCGACCATGACCCCGCCGACGAGCCCCGGCCCCGCCGTCGCGGCGACGCCGTCGAGCTCGCCGTAACCGATCCCGGCGGCGGCCATGGCGCGATCGATGACGATGTCGCCGCGCTCGACATGGCTGCGCGCGGCGATTTCCGGCACGACGCCGCCGAACGGGCTGTGACGTTCGTGCTGGCTCCAGACTTCGTTCGCGAGAATCTCGCAGGCGCCGTCCGCCCCCAGCCGAACGACGCCCGCCGCCGTATCGTCGCAGCTCGTCTCGACGCCGAGCACCATCGCCGCCGGACAATCCGTCGGCGCGGCGGCCGGCGCCCCGCCTATTTGATGCGCGTCGTCCATCGCCCTATGGAGCGAAGGCGATGGAGAATTGCAAGCCGACCAACGATCCCGAGACGGCGCAGACCGAGGCGCGCAGGCCGCCCGTCGTCATCGTGACGCGCCCGGAACCGGACGGTTCGGCTTTCGCGCAAGCCGTCGCGCGCGCCGGTCTTCGCCCCGTTCTGTCACCGGTCATGGATATCGTTTTCAAAGCGCCGGGTCGCTGCGACGCCTCGACGGCGCCCGCGGACGCAGAACGCTCGGCGGCGCTCGCTTTCACTTCCGCCAATGGCGTTCGCGCCTTCGCTGCGCAATCCGCAGACCGTGGCAAGCCCGTCTTCGCCGTCGGCGACGCAACCGCGCGCGCCGCCGGGGCCGCCGGCTTTGAGAACGTGCGCGCGGCGGGCGGCGACGTCGCTTCGCTCGCCGAGCTGATCGCCGCGGCCGCCCCCGCAGGCCCCGTCATCCACGTCGCGGGCAGCGAGCGGGCCGGCGACCTCGCGGCCGCGCTGAAGGCGGCGGGCGTCGAAGCGCGCAGGGAGGTGCTTTACTCCGCCGTCGAGCGCCAAGCGCTCTCCCCCGATGCGGCGGCGGCGATCGCCGAGCGCACGGGTCCCATCGTGGTCGCGCTCTTCTCGCCGCGCAGCGCCGAAATTTTTTTGCGGCAGCTGGCGCGGGCTGCGCCGGATACGGACTTGCCCGCTTTGCGTTTCGCGTGCCTCAGCAAGGCCGTCGCGCAGCGCGTCGAGCGCACGGACATGCGCGACAGGTTCGGCGAGCGGGCCGTCGAAATCGCCGCCGCGACGACGGCGGACGAAATGCTGCGCCTGGTTGCGTCGCCGCGCAATTGATCGCTTGAGCGCGGCGGGCCCCTTGCGTTAGGTAGACCACGTCAATTGCGGCGCAATTTCTCCATTGCGTTAAGGAGTCCCCCATGAACGACGAAAAAAAACCCTCCGACAAGGCCGACCCCGAGAAAGAAGCCGAAAGAACCGAACCCGAAAAGACCGAACCTGAAAACAAGGCCGAGAACGGGACCGTCGAGACCGATGCCGGCGACGCGGACGCGAACGCCGCGCCCGAGGTCGAGGCGGAAGTGGTGACCGCAGCGGAAGGGGACGGCGACGGGTCTGAAGCCGAGGCGACGGGCGAGCCAGCGGCGAGCGGAGACGAAACGCCGGCGTCAGGCGAAGTCGACGGCGCCGATGCTCCGCCGGCGGACGAAAAAGCGGCGGCGGCCGGCGGGGGACAGTCGCCCGGGCTCGTCCTGTTCGGGGCCTTCGCCATCGCTGCGATCGGCATTTTCCTTTTGTTCCGCGTCAGCGGAGGGCCGGCGTCGAATGCTCCGGACGAGCCCGCTCTGGCCGTCGCAGATGAACTCGGCGGCGAGAGCTCCGCCGGCGAGGACGCCAATGACGATGATGCAGCGACTGGCGGGGACGCCGCGCGCGGCGAGGACGCGGCCGCTGAAAGCGCCGCCGCGTCGGCCGGCGACGCGCCGAAGGATGAAGCGCCCGCAGGACGGGACGTCGACGCCCCCGAGGCCGTGGCGTCCGAGGCCGTGGCGCCCGAGACCGAAGCGTCCATGGCCGAAGCGGCCGGCGGCGAGACCGCCGAAAGCGCGGAAGACGACGTCGCGGCGGCGGGGACCCGCAACGAAGCCGCCGCAGGCGAAATCGCCGCCGGCGACGCGGACGCGCCTGGAAGCGACGTCGCCGCCGCCGACAGCGCCTCCGACGCCGACCCGGCGAGCTCGCCGGAAGACGCGGCGCCGACGGGCGGCGATCCCGCCGCAGCGGCCTCGTCCGGTCTGACCGGGGACCAGGGCGACGAGCGCGCGCCGACACAGACGGATACGCAGACGGATACGCAGGAGGAAACGCAGGCGGGTACACGGGCGGATGAAGCGTCCGTCGAAGAAACGAAGACCGCCGATGCGGCCCAAGCCGACGACCCTGAGGCCGGCGACCCTGAGGCCGGCGACCTCGAAAGCGGCGAGGGCGAGAGCGGCGAGGACGGGGGCGAAGCGGCCGGGTCCGACCCGCGCGCCGCCATCGCCGCGCTCGCCCGCGAGGCCGAGGCCGAGGCCGGCGCCGAGCGCGGCTCCGAGGCGCTGGGCGGCGCTGAAGACAAGGGCGAGGACGAGAGCGGCGAGGGCGAGGGCGAGGCCTCGGTCCGGGGCGCGCAGGAAGACGACGCCGCGGCGGGCGACGATCAGCCCGCCGATGTTCAGGCCAGGGACGATGAGGACGCCGGGGAGACCGCCGCTGGCGAGGCGGCCGACCTCGACGCCGGCGACGATGCCGATGCCCCAGATCCACTTGCGGCCGATCCCGTTGCGCCCGATCCCGATGCGGCCGATCCCGATGCGTCCGGCCCGGATGAGGCTGGGCCGGAGGAGGAAGCCGAGAGGGGAACCGCGGACGCGGCGGCGTCGACCGACGACGACGCGGCGGGCCTCGACGAAACCGAACAGGAGGGCGCCGGCGACGATCCGCAGACGCCCATCTCGCCGGAGGAGTTGCGCGAGATGACCGCTCCGGAGGCGACCGGCGAAGCAGCGGACGCGGTTCAGCCGGGCGCTGGAGCGCCGCCTTCCGAAGATCCGTCCGTCGACAACGGCGCATCAGCTGAAGACGCCGCGGAACCGGCCGAGTACGACGACAGCCTTTCCTATGAAGCAACCCAGTCGCCCGCCGGCGAGGACGCCGCTGAGGTTGACGCCGCAGAGGTTGGCGCCGCTGAGGTTGGCGACGAGGCGGGGACCGCCGAGGGCGCTCCGGTCGACGTGGGCGCTGGGGCGGGCGCGGCGGCGGGCGCGGGACCGGCCGCCGGGGCGGAGGATGCCAAGGCTGAGGATGCCAAGGCTGAAGATGCGATTGCCGAGGACGCGATTGCTGAGGATGCAAGCGCAGAGGACGCGGAAGCGCCGGCCAGCTCGGCGGACGGCGGCGGCGAGGATGACGCGACCGCGACGCCCGATCTTTCCGAGGAAGCCGGCGGCGGCGTCGAGGCCGCTGCGGAAGCCGCTGCAGAAGAAGACGAGGGCGACAGCGTGGAAGCGGACGGCGTTGGCGGGGAGGCGGACGTCCCAGACAAGGAGATCGCCAACGTCGCGGCCTCGGACGCCGGCAAGATCGTCAACGAGCTCGAAGCACTGAAAGAGGCGTTCCGCATAGAGACGGAAAATCTGAGCGCCGCGGTCTCCGAAGGGCGCCGACTGACTGAACAGCAGTCCGAGCGCATCACCGAATTACGCGAAAGCCTCGACGCCGCGCTCGCCGAACGGGACGAGCGCGCCTCCAGCGAAATCACCGAGCTGCGCGACCGGCTCGACAAAATCCTGACCGGCAGCGCGGAGATCCCCGCAGGACGGCAGGCGGCGGCGTCGCTCGCCCTGCTCGCAATCCAGCGCGCGGTGGACAATGGCGAGCCGTATACGGACCAGCTAGAGGTTCTCCTGCGCCTGTCGCCGGAAATGGCCAGCGTCGCCGCGCTGCGCGCCACCGCGCAGGACGGAGCCCCGACGCTCGCCACGCTGAAGGAGGAGTTCGCCCCGGCGGTCCGCGACGCGCTCGCGGCCGATGAAGACGGCGCCGATCCCGGCCTGATGGGGCAGGTGCAGAAACTCGTCAGCGTGCGGCCGGCGACCCCTCAGGAAGGCGACACGCCGGCGGCGATCATTTCCCGCGCGGAGGATCGCCTTGAGAAGGACGACCTCGCCCGGGCGACCGAGGAGTTGCGCGCGCTGACAGGCGGCCCCGCGGCGGCTTTCTCGGACTGGCTCGCGAAGGCCGAAAAGCGGCTCGCCGCTCTTGACGCCATCGAAGAGTTGAACGAGGCGTTGCTCGAAACCTACAACAACTAGGAGAACACGCAGATGATCCGTGTTCTCATCTTCATCCTGAGCGTGATTTTCGTCGCCGGGGCGGTCACGTTCTTCGCCAGCATGAGCGAACGCATCGAGGCCGAAGCGTTCGGCCTTAAATACGACATCCACGCCGGCGCGGCCATTGCGGCGATGTTTATCTCCGCGCTGCTCCTGATCTTCACGACCGCCTGGTTCAAGGACCTCGCCGCGTTGCCGGGCAAGCTGCGCGCTCGTGAGAAAGAAGCGCGGCGCGCGCGCGGCGTCGCGGCCCTGACGCGCGGGCTCGAGGCGGTCGCCGTGGGAGACGCGGCTGACGCGCAGCACCACGCGCGCGTCGCCCATCGCAATCTCGACGATTCCGCGCTGACGCGGCTACTGACGGCGCAGGCGGCGGAGGTTGCGGGCGACGAAAAGACCGCCGGCGAGAACTTCGCCGCCATGCTCGAAGCGCCGGAGACGGAGTTTCTCGGGCTTAGGGGGCTTTACCTCAGGGCCATGCGCGCCGGCGACAAGGGGGCGGCGCGCGGCTATGCGGAACGCGCTTTCAAGCTGCGCGCCAACGCGAAATGGGCGTTCGAGTCCGTCTTCGAGCTGGGCCTGGAACGCGGCGCCTGGGGCGAGACCCGCAACGCCCTCGAGATCGCTCTAAAAAACAAGATCGTGCCCGCAGACAAGGCCAAAAGGGGCGAGGCGGCGCTCCTGACCGCGGACGCCTACAGCGCGTCGCTTTCCGGCGAGAAATCCCTCGCGCTCCAGGAGGCGGAGGCCGCGCTGCGGCTCGCGCCCCACTTCGCCCCGGCCGCGACGCTCGCCGCGGAACTCCACAATGCGCAGGGAAAGCGCCAGCGTGCGGTGAAGATCCTGGAAAACGCCTTCGCCGAGGCGCCCCACCCCGCTCTCTTGCGCGCCCATGACGCGCTGTTCGCCAGCGAAAAGCCGGAAAAACGCGCCGAGATGATGAACAAGATCGCCGCGCGCCGGCCGGCCGCGCGCGAAGCGAAGCTTCACCTCGCCGAGCGCCACACCCTGCGCGGCGAATTCGAAGACGCGATCGTTATCCTGGAACCGCTCCTGATGGAAAAGGCGACAGCGCGCGAGAGCGCCGCGATGGCCGAGGCGATCGCCGGCGCGCGCGGAACCGAAGCGGCCAAGCCCTGGCTCGAACAGGCCGCCAAGGCACCGCGCGATCCGACGCCCGGCGCCGACGGGGCGTTCAATTTCACCCGCGACGGCTGGGCCCGTCTCGTGCGGGAGTACATGGAGCACGCGCGTCTCGCCCCGCCGCCCATCGAAGATGCGCCGCGCGGCCTCAGCATGGACGAAATCAAGGGTCTCGCGCCGCCCGCGCCCCGCGTCGAGACGGCGCTCATTGAGGCGACCCCGGTCGAGCAGGCGGAAGACGTCGCCGAGGAAGTTACAGCGGACGCCGCGGCGGAAACCGGCGATGAGAAAGTCCCCGGCGACGCGCGGGATCAGGCGCCGGCGCCCGGCGCCCGGAGCCCCGATGCGGCGCAGGAGAGCGCCGGCGAGGGAGACCGGGCGAACGCGGCCGCGAAAGGCGGGGATGGGGATGATGGGTCGGCGGCCGTCCGGAAACCGGACGCAGCGCCCGGCGAAGGCCCCGACGCGGCCGGCCCGCCCGAAAGCGAAATCGGCGAAAAGCCGAACGCGGAAACAAACTCCGAACCAGACAACGACTCGTCGAAAGACGATCCCGAGGAGAAAGACCGTCCTGCGGAAACCGCGGCGAGGAAAGCCGTGTGAGACGCGCGCTTCGCCGCGACCACCACCGCTTGACGCTGAGCCGACGTTTTCGTTCAGGGTGCGCTTCGGCGGTCCGGGCTCCGCGAATAGGCGACGCCGCGCGCGCGCCTGGTGAAACGGGCCCGCCCCGAAACCGCAGAGCCGGCAACCTCGCGCGGCCCCGAAGCGTCTTCGCCTGACGCGCTTGCGGCGCTGTCCACCGTCGTCCCGGCCGTCCGCATTTCCCGCCCGGCGGCCTTCTCGCGCACGCTGGAGACCGCGTCTTTGACCGGCGCGCCGCGCCGCGAACCGGCGTCTTCCAGGTCGCGCGCGACGTATCGAACCGGGCGCGCGCCGCCCCCCTCGCCCGCGCTGTCGACGCGCGCTGCGGACCGCAGTCCAAGGAGCCCGATTTCGCCCTGCGCGCCGCGTTCATGGTTTTGAACATACCAGACCGCGACCAGAACGAGGCACGCCATCATTGCAAGGAAAAGAACAACGCCCACTGATTTTCTCACTCGTCTCGCTACCGGCCCGCGGCGCCGGACCCCGTGCAAGCCCCGTGCGCGCGCCGCGCATATTCGTCCCCGGCGGAACCATTAACCACTTTTCAGCCGCGGTTTGCTAGGCGCGTAGCATGAAACCTGACTGGCGCGATGACGAGGATCTGTCGCTGCAGCGTGTCGCCGTATTCGCGCTCTGCATGGCGGCGTTCACGCTATATCTGACACTGGCGGCCTTCTCGACGGTCGTCTTTCCCTTTGCAATCGTTGTTTTCCTGGCGCCCTTCGCGCTGGTCATCATGACCTCGGCGCCCCAGGGACGAGCCTCGCGCAAGAACCTCGTCATGCCGCTGCTCTATGCGGGCGTTGCGATCCTGCCGCTGTGGCCCGTCTACATTCACCTCAAGGTCGGCCCCATGCCGATCATCACGCCGCCGCGCCTGATTCTCTACATGCTGAGCGCGATCTGGGCCGTGGACATGATGACCTCGCCGATGCGCCGCGCGCAGTTCCTCGCCGGGCTGAAGAGCGGCGGGGGCGTGTCGGTTTGCGTCCTCGGGTTTTTCGCCGTCAGCGCGCTGGGCGCGCCTTTCGCCGAAGGCCGCTCCATGGCGATCCAGGAACTGGCGCGCCAGCTCATCATCTGGCTCGTCCCGTTCTGCTTTGCGGTCACCTATGTGCGAAGGCCCCGGGAGTTCCGGGTCATCATCCTGCTGTTGACGCTCGCCGCGGTGGCCAACGCGCTCATTGCGATCGGCGAAAAGGCGAGCGGGCGGCTCCTCGCGGAGGTTCTTTCGCCGTTCATCGTCGGCGATGCGGAATGGATTCAGATCACCAAGTCGCAGAAGATCCGCGACGGGGTTTTCAGGGCGCAGGGAGCGCACACCCATCCCCTGTCGGTCGCCGAGTTCTTCGCCATGTTTGCGCCCTTCGCCATCATCTTTGCGCTCAGCGCGAAAAGATCGCTGCATCGGTGGGCGTGGACGGGCGCGCTCCTGGTGCTGCTCGCGGGCGCAGTCGCGGCGAGCTCGCGCGGCGCCTTTCTCGCGATCGCGGTCAGCTTCCTCGCGACGGGCGTCTTGCTCCTTCTCCGGTTCCTGCGCTCGGGCGCGGCCTTCCGCTTCGAACCGGTCATCGGCTTCGCCTTTCTCTCGCTGATCCTGATCGCGCCTGTCGGGGCCGTGGGGGCCAAGAAGGTCATCGCCGGCGACGGGGGCGCATCGGCCTCGCGCTCCAGTCAGGCGCGCATCGAGCAGATTGAAATGGCCTGGCCGAAAATCCTGAAGCGCCCGGTCTTCGGCTATGGCTCGGGGCGGGCCGCGCGCATTCTCGGCTATTGGGGACGCTCCCTGTCGATCGACAATTACTACCTCACGCTCGCGCTCGATCTCGGGTTCCCGGGGCCGATCCTGTTCGTCGGCGTCCTGGTCTTCTCCGGCGCGGCCGCGCACCGGCGCATGCGCGAAGGCCCCCCGGCGGATCAGCTGCTCAATCTCGCTTTCATCGCCTCGCTCATCGCCCTTGCAACGACGAGGTCGATCCTTTCGCTCGCCGGCAACCTGTCCTTCGTTTACATCCTTGTCGGGGCCTTCGTCGGCGTCGGCGCCTGCCGGAGCGCGGGGGCGCGAAAACGGCAGGCGTCGCCCGAACGCTGATGAAAGCCGAACGCTGATGAAAGCTTTCCCGCGGCGATGACCATGCCTCGAACGAGACTCTATGAAGGCCGATGGGCGCTGGTGACGGGCGCATCCTCCGGCATCGGGGAGGCGTTCGCGCGCGCCCTCGCCGAGAACGGCGCCGATCTGATACTCGTCGCGCGGCGCGAGGCGCGGCTGGCGGCGCTGGCCAAGGCCCTGAAGACGGACCATGGCGCGCGCACGATGGCGATCCCGGCCGACCTGACGGATCCCGACGCGCCCGGCCGGGTCGCGGCGGCCGCCCTCGACGCCGGCCGGCCGATCGACATTCTCGTCAACAACGCTGGATGGGGACTGCCCGGTCAGTACACAGATAATGACTGGCCCGCCTACCGTGATTATCTCCAACTGATGGTGGCGAGTTACGCGCATTTCGCGCGCCTAGTCCTGCCGGGCATGCGGGAGCGCGAATACGGCCGCATCATCCAGGTCGCCTCCGTCGCGGGGCTTCTTCCGGGCTCGGCCGGGCATACGCTTTACGGCGGCGCGAAGGCGTTTCTCGTCGGCTTCTCCCAGTCGCTCGCCGCCGAGAGCAGAGGCCGCGGGGTCAAGGTGAGCGCCCTTTGTCCGGGGCTGACCCACACGGAGTTTCACGACGTCAACGGCGCGCGAGGGCGCGTCTCCATGCTGCCGCGCTTCGCGTTCATGACCCCCGAGGCCGTGGCGCGCGCAGGGCTCGCGGCTGTCGAGCGCGGTCGGGTCGTGGTCGTTCCGGGCAGGATCAACCAGGCTGTCGCCTTCGCCGCGCGCGTGTTGCCGCGCGCCTGGGCTGGCGCGCTAATGGAGAGCCAGTCCCGCCGCGTTCGCGTCGGGAACGCTCAGCGTCCGGCCGCCCCGTTGAGCGACCAGTCGTAAGCATAGTCGTCTATGTCGCGGACGCCTTCGAGCCGCGCGCGCAAACCGGGCGCGGCGTGCTCGCGGAGGTGTTCGATAACGGCCGCTTCGTCGCCGCCGAAATCCTCCCGGTACCAACCATATATCGAAGAGACGTCGGCCTCGCCGTCTTTCACCATCACGCCGCGGGGGTGGTTCACGTATTCCCGTGCGGCGTCGTCCAGCATTTCGTCGAGAACGTCCGCGCGATAGGCCGCGGCCGCAAGGTTCGGGCAGCCGATCGAGGCGCAGTTCAGCGCATAGTGGATGCGCGGATCGTCGAAGAGCGCGCGCACGATCCCGTGCTCGATGTCGCCGAGGGACAGCGCGACGCCGGCGACCGTGGCGACGTCGCGCCGCCATGGCCTGGAGATATCGCGGATGCTCGCCACGGGGTAGTGCTCGAGGATCAGCTCCACGGTCGCTGCATTGTAGAGGTTGATCCAGTATGCGAGCTGCTGCTCGCGCGAAAGCGCCGCGACGTCCGTCGCCGCGAGCGCGTCGATAAATCCCGACAGCGCGGCGCGGTCCGCCGCCGTCACCGCGTCATAGCCGACGCGGGCGATCCCTTCCGCATCGACACCGCGATAACGCGCGAGAAATCTGTCCCATGTCGCGTAGTCCGGCTCGGCCGCAGCCTCTGCCGCATGGTCGGCGAAGACCGGGTCGACAAGCTCCGGGTCGGGAACGAAACGACGCTCGATCCAGATCGGCGCCGCCGCGGCGGTCCCGGCGAGGAGGGCGATGACGAGCGAAAGGGCGACAAGGCGCATGGACGGCTCCGGCGAGGGCCCCGTCGATATCGCGCGCCCGGCGCGCGCTTGCAACTAAAGACCGCGTGAGGGCCTGCGGCGCCCCGCTGCTTCGCGGGCCCCGGGCGGGCGTGGCGCGGAAACCGGACCGGCCGTGGGCTTGGCGCGACGCACCGCGTCAGAGCGCCCGAAAAAACGCGTCGGCGAGGTCGACGCCGTTGGCGTCCCGGACCCTCGAAAATTGTTTCTTCAGAACCGTCGAATAATTTCGGACGAATTGGCCTGCCGGTCGCCGGTCGCCGGTAGGCCCTTAGCCAATCCTCTCCGCCCACGAGCGGTGCTCCTTGTCGAGCTCATAGCCGGCCATGGCGGCGAGGGTGACGACGTCGCCGACCCGCGCGCCGACCTGGGCGATCTGGACGGGGTGTTCAAGACCGATGAGGACGGGCCCGAGGACCACCGCGCCGCCGAGAGCGCCGACGAGCTTGGTTGAAATTCCCGCCGAATGGGTGCCGGGAGTGATCAGCACGTTCGCCTCCCCCTTCAGGCGCGAGAACGGGTAAAGCGCGCGCAGGTCCTCGTCGAGCGCCATGCGCGGCGTCATCTCACCTTCATAGTCGAAATCGACGTCGGCGCGGTTGTCGAGGATCTCAACCGCGCCGGCGACGCGACGCGAATGCTTCGTATCCGGATTCCCGAAATTCGAGTAGGAGACGAAGGCGACTTTCGGCGTGAAGGCGAGGCGGCGCACGGCGTGGGCGACCTGAACCGCGATTTCGGCGAGATCGCGGCTATCGGGCAGTTCGGTGACGCTGGTGTCGGCCATGAAAAGCGTGCGCGTTTTGGTCAGGATGATCGACATCCCGATCATGCGCTCGCCGGGCCGCGGATCGAGGGCGAGGCGGACGTTCTCAAGCGCCACATTATAGTGGCGGGTGACGCCCGTCACCATCCCGTCGGCGTGGCCGTGGGCGAGCATGCAGGCGGCGTAGACGTTGCGGTCGGTGTTGACGAGCCGCTGGGCGTCGCGGCGCAGATAGCCCTTGCGCTGCAGCCGCTGATAGAGATATTCCGTATAGAGTGCGTTATGCGTCGCCGTGCGCGAGTGATAGGTCTCGAACTCGGTGTTCACCGGCAGGCCGGCGTCGGCGAGGGCGTTCTTGATCCGGTCCTCGCGCCCGATCAGGATCGGCTGGCCGAGGCCTTCCTGCTGGAACGCGTAAGCCGCGCGCACGACGACCTCTTCCTCGCCCTCTGAAAAGACGATGCGTTTCGGCGTCTCGCGCGCGCGCAGCGAAGACTGGATCTTCTGAAGGAGCGACGCCGACGGGTCGGTCCGCGCGGCGAGGCTTTCGGAATACTGACCCATATCCTCGATCGGCCGGCGCGCGACGCCCGTATCGGCGGCGGCCTTCGCAACCGCCGGCGGGACCTCGGCGATCAGGCGCGGATCGAACGGGGTCGGAATAATATAGCCCGGACCATATTGCAGGCGGCGGCCATAGGCGGCGGCCACCTCGTCGGGCACGTCTTCGCGCGCAAGCTTCGCCAGCGCCTGGGCGCAGGCGATCTTCATTTCCTCGTTGATCGTGCGCGCGCGCGCATCGAGTGCGCCGCGAAAGATGTAGGGAAAGCCGAGGACGTTATTGACCTGGTTCGGATAATCGGATCGCCCCGTCGCGATGATCGCGTCCTCCCTCGCCGCGCGAACCTCTTCGGGCGGAATTTCCGGGTTTGGATTGGCCATGACGAAGACGATCGGGTTTTTCGCCATTTTCGCGACCATGTCCCCGGTGATCGCGCCGGCGACGGAAAGGCCGATCACGACGTCGGCCCCGTCCATGGCCTCGGCGAGCGTGCGCTTGTCGGTGTCGACGGCGTGGGCCGAGCGCCACTGGTCCATGCGCTCGGTCCGGCCTTCGTAGAGAACGCCTTTCGAATCGCAGACCAGCGCGTTCTCATGGGGCAGCCCCATGGCTTTGATCAGACCAATGACGGACAGGGCGGACGAGCCGGCGCCCGAGACCGCGATCTTGACCTCCTTGATGGACTTGCCAGTGATGTCGAGGGCGTTGAGAAGCCCCG
>CAZBOC010000012.1:0-20182 GCA_964493225.1 uncultured Caulobacterales bacterium
GCCAGGCGCGCGTTTCCGTGCGGAATGTCTCAAGATCGCTCATCGGTCATCCTCGCTACTTAGGCGACGCCAGATCATCGCGTCGGCAGAGTCGGCCGCCGCATACCGCAAGGCAAGCGTGCGATGCAGCAGGCCGAAGGCGCGGATCGCCGCAGCGCCTAAGCCGACCACGCCGGCGGCAACTGGAGCGCCGTCGCGCGCACCGTAATCTTGTCGATCTTTTCCGTGCCAAGCCGCGGAAGAGGTCGGGGCGAAACCCAGATCCGCTCCGGGACCTTGAAGCCCGCGAGATGGCCAGCGAGATCATTCCGCAGCTCTTGCGCGTCGATCCCGCCGCCGCCTTTCGGGAATACCACGAGGCCCACCCGTTCGCCGAGCACGTCGTCCGGTACGGAGAAGACGCTGGCCTCGGCGACGCCCGGATGGGCGTAGACCGCGTTTTCGACCTCGAGGCAGGAGATGTTCTCGCCGCCGCGAATGATCAGGTCCTTGATGCGGTCGACGATGTAGACAAAGCCTTCTTCGTCCATGCGCCCGAGATCGCCGGTCCGGAACCAGCCGTCCGGCGTGATGGCCTTCGCGGTTTCTTCCGGCTTGTTGAGATAACCGCGGAGATTGCAGGGCGAGCGGATCCAGACCTCGCCGACCTCTCCGCGGGGCAATTCCCCGCCGTCATCGGCGGCGATCTTGATGTCGGTCAGCGGCGGCACCGGGCGGCCCGTGGAGTCTGGCCGCTTTTGATAGTCATGCAGGGAGATGACGCAGCCGATGCCGTTCGTCTCGGAAAGACCGTATCCGGAGGACGGCCTGGCGTTTGAGAATTTCTCCGAGAGCTGACGAACCTGATCCGCCGGCCGCTTCGCGCCGCCGGACCCGATATCGATGAGGCTCGGCAGACCCCTTTCGCCCGCGGCCTCCATCAGCTGGTAGGACTGTGTCGGCACACCGACGAAATTCGTCAGCTGTTCGCGATTAATGATCCGGACCGCTTCCTCCGGGTCCCATTTATACATCATGGCGACGCGCCGTCCGACGAGATAGGACAACATGAACACCGAATGCGAGCCGGTGACGTGGAAGAGCGGCACGGCGAGGAGGATGCCGGGGCTGTCGCCGAAGGCGCTGACGCCGCCGCGCGCTTCCTTGAGGGCCGATGCAGCGAACCCCCACGAAAAAAGTCCGTTCACGCAGGATCGATGGGTCAGGACCACGCCCTTGGAGGCGCCGGTCGACCCCGATGTGTAGACGATGCAGAAATCGTCTTCCGGATGGATGTCGACTCGCGGCGGCGCATCCGAATGCGCCTTCTCCATGAGTTCCGCAAAATGATGGTCGGCGCCCTTGCCGCCCTCGCGCGCGAGCACGAGGGTCAGGCCAAGTTCTTCCTTGTACGCCAGGACGTATTCCAGCCGATCGTCGTCGACGATGACGACCCGCGCGCCGCAGTCCTCAAGGCCGTATTTCAGCTCTTCGCCTTTCCACCAGGCGTTCAGCGGCACGACGACGCCGCCGAGGGAAATGACCGCCATATAGCTGACGCACCATTCAGGATAGTTGCGCATGGCGAGCGCGACGCGGTCGCCCTGTTGGACGCCGAGCCCTTCCTTGAGCGCCAACGCGAAGCGACAGGCTTGAGACCACAAACCGGCGAAGGAATAGCGCTCCTCGCCGAAGGTCAGAAAGGGCTTTTCGCCATGGGCCGCGGCGGCCTGGGCGAACAGCCCCGCGACGCTCGCCGGGGCGTTCTCGAAGAC
This sequence comes from uncultured Caulobacterales bacterium, assembly GCA_964493225.1. GTDB lineage: Bacteria > Pseudomonadota > Alphaproteobacteria > Caulobacterales > Parvularculaceae > JAJFFW01. The sequence continues at coordinate 1,755 of CAZBOC010000012.1, forward strand.
CCGATAGGTGTTGCCGCGGATTTCCGCTTCCGTCACCTTGAACATCGGGTTTTCCGTCAGGATTTTCATCGCCGCCATGGCGAGCGCTTCAGGCGTGAATTCTTCGCTCGCTTCGGGTTTCAAGACAGCGTTCGACATGGGATTGATGGTCCTCCTGAAATTGCGCGCACCGACGTCCCTTTCTATCCGAGGGGCCTGCACGCGGAAACCTTGCGCCGCAGCACGGCTTGCGCCGCGGCGCCGCGGAGTTATGGTGCGCGCCCCTGACGCTCCCTCAAGAACGGAAATTCCCATGGTCCGCACGTCGGCGGTTGTGATTGTCATGATCAAGGCCGCGCGACACGCCGCGAGGGGCTTGCGGCGCGCCTTCGGCGAGGTCGAGGCGCTGCAGGTCTCGCGCAAGGGCGCGGCGGATTTCGTCAGCGCCGCCGACACGCGCGCGGAACAGACGATTTTCGAGGAGCTTTCCAAGGGCCGGCCGAAATACGGGTTCGTCATGGAGGAGCGCGGCGAAATCGGGGGCGCGGACAATTCCAACCGCTGGATCGTCGACCCGCTGGACGGGACGACGAATTTCCTCCACGGGCTGTCGCATTTCGCGATCTCCATCGGCCTTGAGCGCGATCGCCGTCCCTATGCCGGCGTCATCTATAATCCCGTGACGGACGAAATGTTCCACGCCGAAAAGGGCGAAGGCGCCTGGCTGAACGACCGGCGGATCCGGGTCTCGGCGCGCCGGGACCTCTCCGAGTGCCTTTTCGCCTGCGGCCTCCCTTTCAAGGACCGCCCCGGGCGCGATCTGGCGCTGAAGGAAGCGGACGCGGTTCTCGCCGCCACGGCCGGCGTCAGGCGCTTCGGCGCAGCCGCTCTGGACCTCGCATTCGTCGCCGCCGGGCGCTTCGACGCCTTCTGGGAGCGGGGCTTGAGCCCCTGGGACGTCTGCGCCGGAATCGTCATCGTGCGCGAGGCGGGCGGGGTCGTCACGGAAATCGACGGACGGGACAATCCGCTGGCGGGAAAATCGATCATCGCCACCAATGGCGAACTGCCGGAGGCGGCGCGAAAGCTCCTCCGCGTCGCCTGAACCCCTTCTCCTGCGCCCGTTCGCCCGAGCCTATCTGATTGACCAAGCGCTCGGACTTCAAACGCAGGAGTAGTGCCGGTAGCGCCAGCGGACCGATTGGGGGTCGATCGTCTCGTCGACATAGACGGCGCGCAGGCCGAAGGCGGCGCAATGGGCCTGGGCCTGCTCCAGCATCTCGTCGGGATCGAAATTATAGGGATCGTAGGGGATCGAAATCGATTCGGAGCCGGAAGGATAGGCCCCCGTCGTCTCGCATGAAGCAGCAAGGAGGCCCGCGCCGATAAGACAAAGCCAAAAACGGGCGAAGCCCAAACGCATACACATGTCAGATATCCCCGGTTCCTGCACTGAAGACTAGCAGTTCGAGACGGGGGAAAAAAGAGCGCCCGCCCCGCGCAGGGGCGGGACGGGCGGCGCAGTCATACCGTCGGCTTCGCGGCGGTTACGCGGCCGAGGAGCTTTTCAGGACTTCAATGTTTTCCGGGTCGCCGCCGTTGATCGAGATTTTGCGGGGCTTCTTCGCTTCCGGCACTTCCCGTTTCAGTTCGATGTTCAAAAGACCGTTCACCAGCGACGCGCCGTCGATCTTGACATGTTCGGCGAGCTGGAAGCGACGCTCGAACGAACGCCCGGCGATTCCCTGGTGAAGAAAGGTGCGATTCTCGTCCGTCTCGGGCCGCTTGCCGGAGACCGTCAGGGCGTTCTCATGCAGCGTGATGTCGAGATCGTCCTCGGCGAAACCGGCGACGGCGAGGGTGATGCGATATTCGTCATCGCTGAGCCGCTCGATGTTGTAGGGCGGGTAGCCGCCCGCGTCGACTTTGCCGACGGAATCGAGAAGATCGAAGATGCGGTCGAAACCGACCGTGTTGCGGTAAAGCGGGGTCAAATCATAGCTGCGCATGGCGCTCATCCTTCCTTACTGAAGCAATGGACAACAATGCCGTCTTGGCGTCGCCGAAAGGGCCGACGCGGACGACAATCGGAGCCCGAAGGCCTCCGACAGTTCGGATATTGGTCTCGTTCGGGGGCTTTCAAGGGGCTGTCGACGGGCGATCAAGTCGTGTAGGACCGGCTTCGAAAACCTCACGGAAATCATCGCCATGAACCGCTCCCAGATCCGCACGATCCTCGCAGCCGTCGCCGCCTTTCACCTCTTCGCCTGTTCCGGCGGAGAGGAGACCGCGGAAAGGACGCCGTCGCCCGCCCCGGAACCTGGAAACGGCGAGGCCGCAGGCGGGGCTCCGACGGCGGAGGACAGGCTCGAGGCCGCCATCGGCGGCGACCACCGCTCTGAGGCGGAGCGCGCGCGCGATGAGTTTCGCCACCCGAAGGAAACGCTGGAGTTCTTCGGCGTCGAGCCCGATATGACCGTCGTTGAAATCTGGCCGGGGGGCGGCTGGTACACGAATGTGATCGCGCCCTATCTCGCCGACGAAGGCGCCTATTACGCGGCCCATTTCGACCCCGCCGCGCGACCTTCGTCCGCTTCGGCGATCGACGCCTTCAAGGAGAAGTACGCAGTAGACGCTGAACTCTACGGGACCGTGAAGGTCACCGTTCTCGGCGTGGAACCGGAGCAGAAGATCGCGCCCGACGGGACGGCGGACGTCGTCCTGACGTTCCGCAATGTTCACAACTGGATGCGCGGCGACGAGCCGCCCGCCCCGGCTTATTTCCGGAAATTCTACGACGCCCTGAAGCCGGGCGGCGTCCTCGGCGTGGTGGAGCACCGCGCCTCCTCGCCGCAAGACGACCCCTCCAGCGGCTATGTCGCCGAAGAGGCGGTCATCGACTTCGCGCAGGCCGCCGGCTTCGTCCTTGACGCGCGCGCCGAGATCAACGCGAACCCGGCCGACACCAAGGACCATCCATTCGGCGTCTGGACCCTGCCGCCGGTTCGCCGCTCATCCGCGGCCCGCGGCATGGAGGACCCCGACTTCGACCGGGCGAAATACGACGCGATCGGCGAAAGCGACCGCATGACGCTGCGCTTCGTCAAGCCCGCGCCGGACGAATAGTCCGCGTCCGTTGCAGCCGCCGCGCAGGCCCTTTTTCGAGGAACCCGCCAATGGCCACCGCCCGTCAGGACCTCAAAGACGACGCCCGGCGCGCCTTCAAAACGCCGTTCGGGGCCGTCATCCTCATCGAGGTGAAGGACGGGCGCGCGTTCTGGGTCGACGGTCGCACCGACCCGCCGTCGCTCCTCGAGGGCAGCCCGGCCGATCGCGCGGCGGATTGCATCTGGAGCGGCGGGGCGACGACCATACAGCGCGTGCTTGACGGCGAGAAAGCGCTAGAGAGCGCCTATGTCTCGGGGCGTTTGTCCATCACCGGCGACATGAGCGTCATGGCGCGCCTCAAGATGGAGAGCAAGACATAGCCGAATTCATCCTCATTCCCGGCAATCCGACGCCCGAGGGCGCGCAGGTCTTCGATTTCCGGAGCCCGGACGGCGCGCGTCTGCGAGGAGCGCGTTTTGCGGCGGCGAACCCGCGCGGGACGGTGGTGCTCCTGACGGGCCGCTCGGAGTTCATCGAGAAATATTTCGAGACGGTCGTCGACCTGCAGGCGCGCGGGTTCAGCGTCGCGGCCATGGACTGGCGCGGCCAGGGCCTTTCTGAGCGCCTGCTGCCGGATTCTGAAAAGGGCCACATCACCGATTTCGCCGCCTACGCCGCCGACCTGCGCTGTTTTTTCGACGCTCATGTGCGCCCGGCCCTCGACGGGCCCTATGTCCTTCTCGCCCATTCGATGGGATCGACGCCTTCGCTCCAGTCGCTCGGCGCGGGGTGGGACGCGTTTTCCTGCGCGGTCTTCTCAGCGCCCATGACGCGAATTTACCGCAGCGCCGTCAAGCGGGCTCTCGCCCGGGCCCTCGCCGCCGGGGCCTGCAGGCTGGGGGCCGCCCGGCGCGCGATCCCCGGCGTCAAGGAGCACTCGATCGAATTCGAGGGCAATATTCTGACCTCTGACGAGCGCCGGCACGAACGCTTCCGCCAGTTGCAGGCCGTCGCGCCGAAGGCGATCATCCGCGAGCCGACCTATGGCTGGGTCAGGGCGGCCTTCGAGGCGATGGACCGGCTTCACCGCGCGGACGCGTTCCGTGATCTCAGAACGCCGGTGCTGATCGCGTCGGCGCAAGAAGACCGGCTCGTCCAGTCGGGCGACCACCGCGCCCTCGCACGGCGCAGCGATCTGATCGAGCGCATCGAGATCGCCGGGGCCTTGCATGAAATATTGATGGAGCGCGACGTCTTCCGGGACGCCTTCTGGCGCGCCTTCGACGATTTCGTCGAGCCGCGCCTTGCGGCGCCTTCCGAGGGAGCCGCCGCCCTCGCCGCCCGCTAGAACCCGCCGTCCTCGCCAAGAAGGTCGATCGCCGCGACGTGGAGCTCCGGCGTTGCAGCGGCGAGGACGCGCCCGCGCCCGCCCTCGTCGAACGGCCCGCCGCTCCAGTTCGTGATCAACCCGCCGGCGCCTTCGACGATCGGAGCGAGGGCGGCGAAGTCATGACGCTTCAGCCCCGCCTCGATGACGAGGTCGATTTCCCCGGAGGCGAGGAGCGCGTAGGCGTAGGCGTCGAGGCTGAACCGCGCGAGCCGCGCCCGCTCGCTGACGCGTTCGAAGGCGCGCGCCTCCTGCACGGTGAAATAGGCCGTGCGCCGGGGATCCGTCGTGGAAAGGCGCGCCGATTCGATCGTGCGAACACTGCTCGCCGCACAAGGCCGTCGCACCGCGCCGCGCGTGTAAACGGCGCCTTCGCGATCACCGATCCAGCGCTCGCCGGTGAAAGACTGGTCGATGAGGCCGAGCACCGGCTCGCGGGCCGCTTCCAGCGCAATCAGCGTGACCCAGGTCGGCACGCCGCAGACATAGGCGCGGGTTCCGTCGATCGGGTCGAGCACCCAGCGAAGCGCGGCGTCAGCGCGCTCCTCGCCGAATTCCTCACCAAGGACGCCGTGATCGGGGTAGGCGGCCGCAATCATGCGGCGCATGGCCCGCTCGGCCTCGCGATCGGCGTCAGTGACCGGATCAAACCAGATCCCGGCCTTGTTGGCGACGTCGGTCCCGTTGCGAAAGCGCGGCAGGATCTCCGACGCCGCCGCGTCAGCCAGCCGTTCGGCGAAATTGCGAAAGGTCGGCAGTTCGTTCGGACGAGGCGCCATGGTGCGGGAGGTTGGGCCCGCGCCGGCGCGCTTTCAACCGGAAAATCGAAAGGGCCTTTTAACAGGCCATTTCAATTGTCGCCCGACATCGCCTTGGCGAGATCGAGAAGACGTTTTCGCGGCTCGTCGTTCAGATTGTAGAACGCGCGCACGAGTTCGATCGTTTCCTTGCTCTGAAACGCATCCGCCGGAGCCTTGTGCGGCTGGCTCGCGTGACCATTGATCCCGAGCCCCTGGGATTCGGTCTCATCGGCGGTCTCGATGCCTTCGAAAAAGAACGACACAGGCACGTCGAGCGCCTGGGCGAGCGACCACAGGCGCGAGGCCGAGATGCGGTTCGCGCCGCTTTCATATTTCTGGATCTGCTGGAAGCGGATGTCGACCGCCTCCGCGAGTTTTTGTTGCGTCAAACCAAGAAGTCGCCGGCGCTGTCGCAGACGCTTGCCGACATGAAGATCAACCGGATGGGCCATTTTCGCCTCCCTCATACCCCTTCCGACGCGTGAGCGCGTCGCAAGCACGAGGGGTGGAAAGGCAAAGCGCGTGCCGGATCGCGGGAGGCCGGCCGGCCCCTGCCGGAGACACCTTATCCTATGGGCGAAAGCGCGAATCCGCCGGCAAGTCCGGCGGGCGTTTGGATCGTTGCGGTCGCCGCCGGCCGAGCCGATTCCCGTTTCGGGCGACGGCCGCGCCCCAAAACGGGACGGATCCGCCGGCGCGCAGCGCCTAGTCCATCATCCGCGCGGAACGGAGCCAGAAAGCCTCGTCGAAGCCGGGGATTTCCAGGTTGGTGATGAACTGGCGGGTCGCCGCCTCCCACGAGAAGTTCCCCGCATGGGCGCGGCAGGCCGCCGCGTCGGCGTTTTCAAGCGCGGCGAGGCAGGCCGCGCGCAGGTCTTCGTTCAGCGAGCCGCAGCCCGGATGGGCGTCCTGGAGGATTTCAAGCGGTCCGCGGACGGGATAGGCCGCCACCGGCACGCCGCAGGCCAGCGCCTCGACATTGACGAGGCCGAAAGTATCGGTGCGCGAGGGAAAGACGAAAACATCCGCGCTCTGGTAATAGCGCGCCAGCTCGTCGCCGAACTTCGCGCCGACGAAGACGACATCGGGATACTTCGCCTCGAGTTCGGCGCGCTGCGGGCCCTCGCCCACGACGATCTTGGTTCCGGGAAGATCGAGCCTGAGGAAATCCTCGATGCTCTTTTCGACGGCGATGCGCCCGACATAAAGGAACACGGGGCGTCGATGGCTGTCGAGGAACGCGCGGTCGCCAGGCTTGAAGTCGTCGAGATCCACGCCGCGCGGCCACAGCTTCATGTTCTGAAAGCCGCGGCCCTCAAGCTCCTCTCTCAGGCCGGGCGTCGCGACCATCATCGTCTCGCCGTCCTTGTGGAAGTCCCGCAGGACCGCATAACCCCAGGAAATCGGCAGCCGCCAGCGTTCGGCGGCGTATTCGGCGAAGCGCGTGTGAAAACTGGTCGTATAGGGATAGCCGCGGCGCTTGCAGAAGCGGCGCGCCGCCCGGCCGATCGGCCCTTCCGTCGCGATGTGTATCGCGTCGGGTTTGAAGCTGTTCAGCGTTTTCGCGACTTTGCGGTTCGGCAGCAGCGAAAGCCGGATCTCCGAATAAGTGGGCATCGGCACTGAATAGAAATCGTTCGGCGTGATGTAGCGCACGTCGTTGCCGAAACGGCCTAGGATCTTGCCGAGCGTTTCCAGCGTGCGCACGACCCCGTTGACCTGCGGCGCCCAGGCGTCGGTGGCGATGACGATTTTCAACCCGCCGCCTCCGGTCGGCATGACGAAGCGCTGGCGCGCGCGCGTGAGCCGCCCGACGCCGGAGCCGAATTTACGGATCGCGCTTTTCCGGCGCGCCGGCGCCGGCCCATCGGGCTCGGGCGCGGAAATATCCTCGTTCATGGGTTCCATATACGCGTTTCTCAGCTCGCCCGCGCTCGCCGAGCCTGTGGAAAACCACCATCGCCGCCCCCATTGCTGCATTGCAGTATTTTGTTGCAATGCACACTGAATTTGGTATGGTTCTCATACGACGTCGCTGACGTTGTGCGCCCTTTGGGCGTTTCCTCCCTTAACTTACGCCGCGAGGTTCGTCCTCGCGGCTTTTTCTTTTTTAAACGCCGGCGCGGCTGTTCCTCGCACGCTTTCGGTCCGTCGTTATATGGACGCCTGTTCGCGCAGCGCAACCTACTCCGCCGCGATGGCGGGCTTCAGCGCGTTTGGGTCCAGACGCGACAACTCCCGCATCATGGCGTTCATATTCCGCCGCAGGGGCTCGAAGCCGTCGGTGCGCGCGATGCGTCTTTCGTCGAGATACAAGGCGCGGTTGATTTCGATCTGCAGCACGTGCACGCCGCGCGACGGCGCGCCGTAGGACGCGGCCACGTAGCCTCCCGCATAGGGCGCGTTGCGCGAGACCGCATACCCGAAGGAGCGCAGCGCATGTTCGACGAGACTGGTCAGGCCGGGCGCGCAGGACGATCCGAAACGGTCGCCGAGGACGAAGTCAATGCGCCGGTCGCCGGGGGTCAGCGGCGCTCCGCCCGCCGACGGCATGGAGTGGCAGTCGATCAGCACCGCGCAGCCGAATTGCGCGACGGCCCGGTCGATCAGACCGCGCAAGGTCTCGTGATAAGGATCGTAGCAGGCCGCCAGGCGGCGCTTCGCCTCCAGATATTTCAGCTTGCGCGCGTAGATGTCATGACCATCGGCGACGATCCGGGGAATGACGCCGAGGCCCGCCAGAACGCGGCTCGAACGAACATCGGCGCTGCGCGGAAGGGCGTCCGCGAACATCCGCGGATCCAGTTCGTTCACGGAGCGGTTGACGTCGACGAAGGCGCGCGGAAACAGGGCCCGCAACAGCGGCGCGCCATGGCGCGGCGCGTGGTCGAAGATCAGATCAACATAACCGTCTTCGGACTGGCGCAACTCGTGCCTGTCGAGCCGGCTCAGGCGCAGGAATTCCGACGAATAGCGCCGCCCGGAATGCGGCGAGGCGTAGACCAGCGGCCCCGCGAGCCTCGAGGGTTCGATCACCTCGACGGCGCGGTCGCCCGATCGTTCGAAATTATCGCTGCTTGGCGAGACCATGAAAGCGAACTTAACCAAATCCCCTTAACAACGATAACGTGATCGCGCGTCGCAGGGAAATAGGCGAGCGGGATTTCGTGACTGGTGCAGGTCTTGCTTGGCTTCGCCAAACGCATGAAACATGAAACCGCAAGTCGGGGTTTCCGAAGACGCGCCGCGGCGGAGCGTCGGCGGCGAACGTTGATCGAGAGGCGACAGGACCATGGCTGCGATATTACTGGCCGAAGACGATGATTCGATGCGGCGCTTTCTCAAGAAGGCGCTGGAGAAGGCCGGGCACGCCGTGGTCGACGCGAGCCAGGGCGACGAGGCGCTGACCGAATTGCAGCTGCGCGAATTCGACCTTCTTCTGACCGACATCGTCATGCCGGTCATGGACGGGATCGAACTCGCCCGCCAGGCGGCCGAGATCGATCCGGACATGAAGATCATGTTCATCACCGGCTTCGCGGCCGTCGCGCTCAACCCCGCGAACCGCGCGCCGGAAGAAGCCAAGGTGCTCTCCAAGCCCTTTCACCTGAAAGATCTCGTCCAGGAAGTCGACCGCGTGGTGGCCGCCTGAAGCGCCGCCGCGCGCGGACATCGCCGCTTCGCGCAAGTCACGCTTGCGCGGCGCGCTATTGCCCGCTAGACACCCGGACTTCCCGCTATCGGGGCGCATAGCTCAGGGGTAGAGCGCTACCTTGACATGGTAGAGGTCCGTGGTTCGAAACCACGTGCGCCCACCATTTTCCATATCCCAAGCCGGCGCGGCCGTATCCTGCGCCCATCCGGACCCCCGTGAGCCGATCCCGCTTGGCCGGCTGACTTCTTTGACGCCCGGCCGACGGCGGGCCGCGCAGATCGGCTGAGGCTGGACAGTTTCACATCTCCCCAGCCTGCCCCCGCCGCGCAGAGCCTCGATGCGTTCGCACGCGCCGTCGCCATTGCGCCCCGGGATTTTCCCGTCTTCCAAAATGCCGGCTCAAAAAAAATGCGCAATTTGTGCGCAAATTCCTTGTCGCGGCCTCTCTTGTGTGACAGATTGATGACAGTTTCATGAAGGAATCATGAAATTTCGCACTGAAGGAGGTCTTAATGAAAAGAACACCAATCGCCGCCTTGTCAGTCATTGCGTGCATGTCGTTCTTGCCTGCGGCGGACGCGCGCGCGGACTTCGAACTCTCGAAGCGTCAATGCAAATCAGCCGTCGAGGGATTTCTCCTCTCGCGCATGGGCGACAGCCATGGAGCAAGGGTGCGCACCGCCTGCGACGCCTATCCCGTGACCGTGAGCCTGCGCGGCGGAAGGCAGATGGCCGCCTGGGCGGTCGGCGCACAGGCCAAATCGCGGATCCCCAATGCCGGGTGGACGATGTACGAACCCTACACCGTCATTTTCGTCGGCGGCGCGCCGATCGGACTTGCGCAGGATTTCGAGCGAATGGGCCGGCGTTAGGCGCGGATAGGATTATCCGCATCTGAAAATTGCGGTCGGCGTCACGCGCCGGCCGCCTCGCCCGACGACAGACCTTAATAGCGCTCGCCGTTCTTGCGATGCGCACTCCAGGAGCCGGCCTTTTTCACCATCTGCAAGTCGACGTCCTGGTCCGGATAGGTCGAAAGGTCGTCCTCGCAGCGGGTCCCGATTTCAAGCAGGACAACATCCGCATCGGACCGGTTGACGAGGCAATGGCCATTCGGCGCGCCGGCCCTGAACGCCGCCGCCTCGCCCGCGCGCAGGATCGTCTCGCCATCGTCCTCGCACAGCGTCGCCTCGCCCTCGACGATAAAGACCAATTCATCTTCGCGCTGATGCCAGTGCCGCAACGCCGACGCCGCGCCCGGCTTCAGCCGCGTGAGGTTTACGCCGAACTGCGAAAGCCCGCCGGCCTCGCCAAGCGCCTGGCGCAGACGCCCCTTCACCGCCTGGTCGTAGGGCGCGGGATATCCGGTTCGCTCGATCACGGGAATGGCGTCGATATCGATTTTCGGCATGACTGCGTCGTTCTCCTCGCGGCTGAGAGCGCTCTGGTGCGGCGCAGCGCGACCTAGCGCAAGGGCGCCGGCTCGGCTACCAACGCCGGATGATCGAAGTCGACCCCGTCGCGCTCGCCGCCTCCCTGATCCGCCGGCCCTCCGTCACGCCCGCCGACGAAGGCGCGCTCGACGTCTACGCCGCGACGCTGGAACGGCTAGGCTTTCGAACCCGGCTCCTCACCTTCGAGGAAGAGGGGGCGGCGCCGGTGAAAAACCTTTTCGCGCGCTGGGGAACGGACGGGCCGCATTTCGCCTATGCGGGCCACACGGACGTCGTCCCGGGGGGCGACGTCGAGGCATGGCTCCGCGCGCCCTTCGGCGGCGAGGTCGAGGACGACAAGCTCTGGGGCCGCGGCGCGGCCGACATGAAGGGGGCCCTCGCCGCTTTCGCCGCCGCCGCCGCCGACGCCATCGCCGCGGGCGATGCGACCGGGTCGATCAGCCTCCTGATCACCGGCGACGAGGAAGGCCCCGCCGTCAACGGCACGCGGAAGCTGCTCGCCTGGATGGCGGAGAACGGCGAGACGATCGACCACTGTCTCGTCGGCGAGCCGACGAACCCTTCCGAACTCGGCGAGATGGTGAAGGTCGGCCGGCGCGGCAGCGTGAACTGCTGGCTCACCGTCGAGGGCCGACAGGGCCACGTCGCCTATCCGGACCGCGCGCAAAATCCCGTGCCCGCCCTGGCCCGCAAGCTGCTCGCGCTTTCCGAAACGCCGCTAGACGACGGGTACGAACGATTTCAGCCGTCCTGCCTTCAGGTCACCGACATTCATATCGGCAATCCAGCCCACAACGTCATCCCGGCCAAGGCGACGGCCCGGTTCAATGTGCGCTTCAATCCGAACTGGACGGGCGCGTCGATCACGGGCTGGATCCGCGCCCAGCTGGACCGGATCGCGGCGGAGACGGATCTTTCCTACACGCTCGATGCGATCGTCTCGGGCGAAGCGTTCCTGACGACCGACGCCGACTTCGTGCGCTGCGTCGCAGACGGCGTCGAGGCGGCGACGGGCCGCTGTCCCGAGCTCTCGACTTCGGGGGGCACGTCTGACGCGCGCTTCATCAAGGACTACGCCCCGGTCGCCGAATTCGGGCTCGTGGGCGCCACGATGCATCAGGTCGACGAACACGTCGCGATCGAGGATATCACCCGGCTGCGGCGCGCCTATGGGGAAATCCTCAAGCGCTATTTCGCGACCTTCGGAGCCCGCACGTGATCGACATTGACTACGCAGCAGGCCAGCTTTCCGCTGTCTTTCGCATGGCGCTCGCCCGCGATCCCGCGAACGCGGACGCTAGCCTCGGCGAGATCGACAGCTCCGTAGACGGCTTTTTTCGCTCCTTTTGGGCGATCGCCCTCGCCGCGCCGTTCGCCATCGTCTCCGTCATCAGCGTACGAACTGCGGCGCGCAGGGCGCCTGAAATCGAAACCGGTCCGCTTTACGACTCGCCGCTCGCCATCCACCTTGGCGTCGAAGGCTTCGGCTACCTCCTCGACTGGGGCGTCAGCATCGCCGCGATCGCGCTTTTTGCGCGCGCGATCGGCGCGACGAAAGCCGCCAGCGAGGCGATCGTCAGCTATAACTGGGCGCAGGTCATCGCCCATGGGGTCCAGGCTGCGCCCATCTCCGTCATCGCCCTTTTCGGCGCGCAGAGCCTCGCCCCGCTGCTCTTCCTGCCCGTGCTCGCCTTCGTGCTGGTCCTGTTCTGGGGGGTTTTCCGTCGGGCCATGGGCGCAAGCGCCGGCATGGCGGCGGCGATCATCATCCTCCTGACCCTGATCAGCCTGATCGTTTCAAGCCTCGTCACCGCCCTCGCCCGGGCTGCGATCTAATTCGTACAGGGATAATCCGCCCTGACGAAATAGAGCCCGCAGGCCGGCGCGACCGGTCCGCAGGCTTTCCGGTCGGCGGCCCTCAGGATGCGGCCGATTTCGGCGGGCGACCATTTGCCCGCGCCGACCTCGACAAGGCTGCCCGCGATCGAGCGGACCTGGTGGTGCAGGAACGACGGCGCGGCGACGCGGATGTCGATTTCCTCGCCGACCCGCGCGCAGGAGATCTCGTTCAGGGTCTTCACCGGCGAGGCCGCCTGGCACTGGGCCGCGCGAAAGGTCGAAAAATCGTGTCGCCCGACGAGATGCTGCGCGCCGGCATGCATGGCCTCTGCGTCAAGGACCGCGGCGACCCGCCAGGCCCGCCCCGCCTCGAGGGCGAGCGGGGCGCGGCGGTTGACGATGCGATAGAGATAGCGCCGGCCGGCCGCCGAAAAACGCGCGTGGAACGCGTCGTCAGCCTCCTCGACGCCAAGCACGGCGACGGGCGCGGGCTTCAGGTGAAAATTGACGGCCTCGCCGATTACGAAGGGCTCGCGGCGTTTCGCCAGGTCGATATGGGCGGTCATCGCCAGCGCGTGGACGCCGGCGTCGGTGCGTCCCGCCGCGGCCGCCGTCACCCTTTCGCCGCAGAAGCGGAAGACGGCGTCTTCAAGGGCGCCCTGCACGGACGCGCCGTTTTCCTGGCGCTGCCAGCCGACGAAGGCCCCGCCGTCATATTCAAGGGTCAGGCGATAGCGCGGCATCGCGGGGGCCCCGTCGCGTCTCAGCCGAGACGCGCGCCGGCGGCGAGCGGCGCCCCGCGCAGAAATTCCCCTGCGCCCTGAGCGGCCTTGCCCTCTCGCTGCAGCCGTTCAATGCGCACCGCGCCTTCCCCGCAGGCGACGACAAGCCGGTCATCGGCAACAAGGATTTCTCCCGGGTCGCCCGCGCCGCAAGGCTCAAGGCTCGACATCAGCGCCTTGACCCGCCGCGGCGCGCCGGAAATGGCGGCCTCGAACCAGGCGCCGGGGAAGGGCGAAAGCCCGCGGATATGGCGGTCGATCTCGGCGGCCGGCCGGGACCAGTCGATGCGCGCGTCATCGGCGGAGATTTTCTCCGCATAGACCACGCCGTCTTCGGACTGCGGCGTTTCTTCCAGCCCCCCGCGTTCGAGGGCGGCGAGCGCGCGCAGCAGGAGGCTCGCGCCGATTTCGGCCAGCCGATCGTGGAGGCTTGCGGCCGTGTCGTCGGGACGTATGGCCGTCGTCTCCGACAGGAGCACAGGTCCCGTGTCGAGGCCGGCCTCCATCCGCATAACCTGAACGCCGGTCCGCGCGTCGCCGGCCATAATGGCGCGCTGGATCGGCGCGGCCCCGCGCCAGCGGGGAAGCAGAGACGCGTGCAGGTTGAAACAGCCGAGCCGCGTCGCGTCGAGCACCGCCTGCGGCAGGATGAGGCCGTAGGCGACGACGATCGCGGCGTCGAGGTCCAGAGCGGCGAAAGCCGCGCGAACCTCTTCGCTCCTGAACGATTTCGGCGTGCGCGTTTCCAGGCCATGGGCCTCGGCGAGGGCGTGCACGGGTGATTTGCGAAGCGCCTGGCCGCGGCCCGACGGCTGCGGGGCTTTGGTGTAGACGCAAGCCACTTCATGGCCGCCGGACAGGAGCTCCCCCAGAACCGTCGCGGCGAAGGCGGGCGTTCCCAAAAAGGCGAGCCGCATCGTGAGAATTCTCCTGTCAAGATGTGCTTCCGGCGCCGCACATGACGAAAAATGCGGGTGTCGGCGGGCGAACCGTGTTGCGCCGCGTCTTCATTCGGCGGCGGCGAGGCGCTGATCCTTTTTCAACCGGCGAATGATCCTGTCCCGCTTCAGGCGCGAGAGATAATCGATGAACAGGACGCCCTCGAGATGATCCATCTCGTGCTGGATGCAGACCGCAAGGAGGCCCTCGGCCTCGAGCCGGCGGGCCGCCCCGTCATAGTCGAGATACTCCACGACGCAGCGCGCGGGACGTTCAACCTCCTCGTAGAATTCGGGCACGGACAGACAGCCTTCCTCGTAAGGCCTTGTCTCCTCGGCCGGATCGAGAATAACCGGGTTCACGAAATAGCGCGGCGCCGGTTCCTCCTCAGCCCCCGCAAGGTCCATGACGACGACCCTTTTGGGCACGCCGATCTGGATCGCCGCGAGGCCGATGCCGGGCGCGTCGTACATCGTCTCCAGCATGTCGTCCATCAGCGCGCGAAGGCCGTCGTCGACGCGTTCGACGGGCGCGGATTTCTGCCGCAAACGCGGGTCGGGCGCTGTCAAAATCGGTCTTATCGCCATGAAAAACCACCTAGGTCGTCCGCCATGGACGGTCAAGGCGAGGACCCGCCCTCCTTAACCCCTCGCAATCCCTGCGCTTTTCCGATAGGTTCCGCCTCGGGGATGGGTAAGCGTGGGTAAAGCGAGATGAAACCGTCAGATCCGTCTATCCAGGACCGGGTCCATGGCGCCGTCAACAACGCGGCAGACGACGCGATCGCGGCGGTGGAACCGCTTCTGACCGCTCCGAACACCATCCTTTGGCTGGTTTTCGCCGGCGCGCTTCTCGTTTTTCTACTCATCATTTATCTGATCATGCGCGGCCGCGTGGCGAGCGCCCAGCGCTACGCAGAGGCCGCCGACGCGAAGTTCTTCCAGCCGGCGGGCGAAGAGGCGGAAATCACCTTTGAAGACGAGCCCGGCCGATCGGCGAAACAGCTGTTCAAGCGCGCCGGGGCCGACGAAGAGCCCGAGGAGGAGATCGCCGAGGTCGTGATCGAACATCCGGACGACCCGGGCGGGACGCGGTTCGACGAGCCCCGCGGCGCGGCCGGGGACGAAGACGAGGGCGGTCGATCCAAACGCGGCGTCATGTCGAGCTTTTTCTCGCGCATCAGAAAGCGCGACCAGGAACGCGAGGAACGCGAGGAACCCGACGACCGGCGGGACGTCTTCGTGGAGGCGAACGGGCTTCTTGACGACGAGCAGGAATTCGAGATCGATCGCAGCGATCCTTTCGCAAAGATGCGCGGCTCGCTCGAGTTCGAATCGGACGAGGCGCCTTCCCCGGAAGAGCCCTCCAGGCTGGAGGCCGAGCGCGAAGCCGTCGCTCTGAAACGCCGCGCCGAGGAAGAGGCCGAAGCCATCCGCAGGCGCGCCGAGGAAGACGCCCGACGCCTTCAGCGCGAAGCCGAAGACGAGGCGCGCCGGCGCCGCGCCAGCGAGGACGCGCGGCGTGAAGCCGAACGCGAGGCGGAGCTCGAGCGCCGCAGGCTGGCGCTGGCCAGCGAGCCCGAGCCCCGCCGTGAGCCGAGCCAGGTCGATTTTGAGCGCGCGCTCTCTAGGGAGCTCGACGATCGCTTCGCCGCCCTGCAGGAGCGTCTCGAGCGCCAGGTCGGCGAACGCAGGAGCGACGAGACCGGACCCGACTACCCCGCCGCGCCGGCTTTCGCGACGCGCCCGGGGGACTTTCCCGGCGACGGCGGCCTTGACGCCATCGACAAACGGCTCGCGGAACACCGCGAATTCGTCGACAAGTCTCTGTCGGCCATGGCGAGGCAGCTGGATCAGCTCGCCGGCGCCCCGAATGAAATGGAGGCGCTGCGGTCCGAGATCGCCGACTTGCGCGGCGCCCTGAGAGGAGGCGCGCAGCGCGGAACGGGCGCGCCGACCGCCCCCACGGTGCAGCTCGGCGATATCGTGCGCAACGCCCTCCCGCCGGACGCCTATGAGATGAACGCCATCCTGCCTAACAACCGCAAGGCCGATTGCCTCGTTCGCTTGCCAAAGCCGCCGGGTCCCGTCGCCATCGACGCCCGCTTTCCCGTCGAAGCCTACGCCAAGCTGCAGCGCGCCCTCGCCGCAAACGATAATGATCAGCATGCGGAGAATGAGTTTCGCCGCGTGACGCTGCGCCATGTCGTCGACATTGCGGAGCGGCTGATCCTGGCGGAGGAGACGGCGGAATCGGCGCTGATGTTCCTGCCCTCTGAATCGATCTATACGGAACTTCACTCGCGCTTCCCGGACGTGGTTCAGGACAGCTATCGCGCACGCGTGTGGATCGTCTCGCCGACGACGCTGATGGCGACGCTGCACACGATCCGCGCAATCGTGCGCGACGCGCATGTGCGCGAAAACGCCTCCTTCATCCAGTCGGAAGCCGAGCATGTCCTCGACGAGGTCGACAGCCTCAGGCGACGGGTCTATTCGCTGGAGGAGACTTTCGACCGCACCCGGAGCGACGTGCGCGAGGTGATATCGTCCACGGACCAGGTCTATCGCCGGGCCGAAACAATCACGCGCGGATCGCGTCCGTTCGCCGACGACCGACTGGCGCGCGTCGACGGCCAGGGCGTCGTCGCGCACGCGCCAGCGACTGGTTCGCCGGCTCCCGGCGCGCTTGCGACGACCGGCGCGTCGAGCGCGGCCGGCCCCGCCGGACAAAGGGTGTCGCCGCGGCGCGAGGGGGAGGACGGCGACGGCCCGGGTTACGGGCAAGCGGCGCGGCCCTCAGGCCGCCCGGGCGGCGGCTTCTATTCCGCTGCCCCCCATGAGACGAAACAGGGCTCCGCCTTTCCTGAACCGCCGCGCGAGGCAGCCGAAGCCGACGCCGACGTTATCAAGGACGCCGCGAGCGAGCCTGTCGAAGTCGTCGAGGCCGAGCGCGTCGCGGCGCCCGGCGGCGAAGGATCCGTCTTTCCGCTGCGGTGAACGAGGGGGCGACGGCCCGCCGAGGTCGCGCCCGCGGCCCGAAATACGACCGCGATACGCTACGCGGCCCGGCGGAAACGGGCCGTGCGTTCACGCGTCCGTTCTCTGCGGAAAAACTGTGCATCGCCGCCCATTCTCTGCGAGGCTTTAATCTCGAATTTCCAGGGAACCGGGGAAGCGCCATGACGAACCTTTGTCCACCAATATGCAGCCTCGCCGCCGCGCTCACCGCATTTTGGGCCTTCGGCCATTGCGCAGCGCAGCAGCCACAGCCGCCGGCGCCCTCGCCTGCTGGGGCCGCGCAGGGCGAGGAGGAATGGGACACGACCCTCGCGCGCGGCGAGACGCGCGTGATTGATTTCGAGACGGAGGAAGGCACCTTCATGTCCGTCGACGTCTCGCCCGACGGAAAATACGTCGTCTTCGACCTCCTCGCCAACATCTACCGCGTTCCCATCGAAGGCGGCGAGGCGGAGAACCTCACCGCCGACAGCGGCGTCGCGGTCAATTACCACCCGCAATACTCCCCCGACGGCGAACACATCGTCTTCATCTCCGACCGCAAGGGCCAGGACAATATCTGGATCATGGACGCTGACGGCGGCGCGCCGACCCAGGTCGTCCAGGACCTCGACGCGCGGTTTCTGGAGCCCGCCTTTTCCGCCGACGGCCAATACGTCTTCGCGCGCAAGCGCGGCCTGCGGAAACGCGGGACCCGTCCGGACGCGGGCGTCTGGATGTTCCACAGGGACGGGGGAACCGGCGTCGAGATGATCGGCCGCGACGAGGACGACGCGGGCTGGCCGGCGCCGTCCGCAGACGGACGGCATCTCTTCTATCAGGTGCGCGCCGGCGCGCGCGTTCCGTCAGGCCGGCGCGACGCCCTTTCCGGCGACATGCAGGTCCGCCGTCTCGATCTCGCGACAGGCGAGATTTTCTCCGAAAGCCTCGGGACCAACGCCCAACAGCGGCGCGCCTCGAGCGGCGGCGCGGCCGAGCAGGCGCACTCGCCGAACGGCGATCAGATGGCGATCATCCCGCGGATCCCCGCCTCCGTGCCATCCTCCTCGTCGGAGGCGTGGGCGATGTCCTGATGCATGTCGATGGCGGGGTCCACTCCGAACTCGGTGGACGGAATGTTCTGCGTGACCAGGGTAACGACACGGGTCAGATCGCAGGCGAGAGCCACCGTCGAGATCCTCGAGAACTTGTCGATCACGTGCCCGTCGCTCGTGAAGGTCGGGTCGCAACCAGAAACGGTGGGGGGTGGCGCACTCAGCCCGAGCTCGAGGTCGCGAATCAATGCGCGATGGCGCTCGAGTTTCTCGCGGTCGGCGCTGGCCAGCCGAGGCAACAGTTGTTCGAATTCCTGGCTTGCCATGTCGAGGGCGCTGGCGCGGGACTCGCGAATGCGGTCGGCGCGCGCCGGGGACGCGGGCTCAACCGCAGGCCGCGCGGCGAGCCACAGAATGTCGACCTAAGCACG
>CAZBOC010000013.1:0-19513 GCA_964493225.1 uncultured Caulobacterales bacterium
ATCGAGGGCAAGGCGATCCCGCTCCCCCCGCTCGTCTGCACGGCGTTCAACGCGGACTTCGACGGCGCCCAGATGGCCGTCCGCGTGCCCCTGTCCCTCGAGGCGCAGCTCGAAGCGCGCGTCCTGATGATGTCGACGAACAACATCCTCTCGCCGGCGAACGGCAAGCCAATTATCGTTCCGTCTCAGGATATTGTCCTCGGCCTCTATTATCTCTCGATCGAGAAGGACAACGAGCCGGGCGAGGGCATGGTCTTCGGATCCATCGACGAGATCGAACACGCGCTCGAAGCCGGCGCGGTTTCGCTTCATTCCAAGATCAAGGCGCGCTGGGAGTCGGTTGATAAGGACGGCGAGCCGATCCGCGATATCGTCGAGACAACGCCGGGCCGGATGAAGATCGCTCAGGTTTTGCCGAAAGACGGAAACGTACCTTTCGAGGTCGTGAACAAGCTCCTGACCAAGAAGAACATTCAGGGGCTGATCGACATCGTTTATCGTCACTGCGGCCAAAAGAAGACTGTGATCTTCGCCGACCACGTCATGGGGCTCGGCTTCAAGGAGGCGTGCAAGGCGGGCATCTCCTTCTGCAAGGACGAGATGGTCATTCCGTCCACGTAGCACGCGCTTGTCGAAGAATCTCGCGCGCTCGTGCGTGAGTACGAACAACAGTATGCAGACGGCTTCATCACCCGCGGCGAGAAATACAATAAGGTCGTCGACGCTGGGGCGAAGTGCACCGACAAAATCGCGGACGCCATGATGGCCGAAATTTCCGCCGTACGCATCGATGAGGAGACGGGCCGGGAGAGACCAATCAATTCTGTCTACATGATGTCTCACTCGGGGGCGCGCGGGTCGCCCGCCCAGATGAAGCAGCTCGCCGGCATGCGCGGGCTCATGGCCAAACCGTCCGGGGAGATCATCGAGACGCCGATCATCTCGAATTTCAAGGAAGGGCTGACGGTTCTCGAATACTTCAACTCCACCCATGGCGCGCGCAAGGGTCTCGCCGACACGGCGCTCAAGACCGCGAACTCCGGCTATCTGACCCGGCGGCTCGTCGACGTCGCCCAGGACTGCATCGTTCGCGAGGAGGATTGCGGAACCGAGAACGGCATCACCCATGAAGCCGTCGTGCAAAGCGGCGAGACCATTGTTCCGCTCTCCCAGCGCATTCTCGGTCGCACGCTACTGGAGGACGTCGTCCATCCCGAAAATGGCGAGATCGTCGGTCGCAGGGATGACGAGGTTGACGAGGCGCAGGCGGAGGAAATTGAAGCCACCGGCGTTCAGAAGGTCCGTGTGCGCTCGGTCCTGACCTGCGAGGCTCGCTCGGGGGTCTGCGCGAAGTGCTACGGGCGGGACCTCGCCCGCGGCAGCCATGTCAATATCGGCGAGGCCGTCGGCGTGATCGCGGCCCAGTCCATCGGCGAGCCCGGCACGCAGCTCACCATGCGGACGTTCCACGTCGGCGGCACGGCTCAGGTCGGCGACACCTCGTTCATCGAGGCGAGCCACGACGGCAAGATCGAGCTTGAAAACCGCAATGTCGTGAAGAATTCCGACGGCGATCTCATGGTCATGGGCCGCAACACGCTGGTGAAAATTCTCGATGCGGACGGCAAGAGCCACGCCTCCTATAAGCTGTCCTATGGGACCAAGCTGCGCGTCGACGAGGGCGACAGCGTCACCCGCGGCGAACGTCTCGCGGACTGGGATCCTTACACGGTGCCGATCCTGACCGAGCTCGGCGGAACGGTGAAGTTCGAGGACCTGCAGGAAGGCTTCTCAATGCAGGTCGTCGCCGACGAGGCGACGGGCATCGCGAGCCGCGTCGTCACTGACTGGCGGGCGAATCCGCGCGCCGCCGACATGAAGCCGGCGATCGTCGTCGTCGACGAGGGAGGCGCGCCGTTGAAGCTCGAAAGCGGCGGCGAGGCGCGCTACACGCTCCCCGTCGACGCGGTCCTGTCGGTTGAAGACGGCGACAAGGTTCGCATCGGCGATACGCTGGCGCGGATCCCGACGGAGGGCGCAAAGACCAAGGACATCACCGGCGGCCTGCCGCGCGTCGCCGAGCTCTTCGAGGCGCGTCGCCCGAAAGACCACGCGATCATCGCCGACGTCGACGGACGTGTCGAGTTCGGGCGCGATTACAAAAATAAACGCCGTATACAGATTGTTCCGACGGATGAGAGCCTCGAGCCCTCCGACTACCTCGTCCCGAAGGGAAAGCACATCGCCGTCCAGGAAGGCGACTACATCGCCAAGGGCGAATATCTGATGGACGGGAACCCGGCGCCGCACGACATCCTGCAGATCCTCGGCATCGAGGCCCTCGCCGACTTCCTGATCGACGAAATCCAGGAGGTCTATCGCCTGCAGGGGGTCCCGATCAACGACAAGCATATCGAGGTGATTGTCCGCCAGATGCTCCAGAAGGTCGAGATCACCGATCCTGGCGATTCGCTCTTCCTGAAGGAGGAGCAGATCGACAAGCTTGAATTCGAGGAGGTCAATGAACGCCTCGAAAACGAGGGCAAGCGTCCCGCCGTCGGCGCGCCCGTTCTTCTCGGCATCACAAAGGCGTCGCTGCAGACGCGGTCGTTCATTTCCGCCGCCTCGTTCCAGGAGACGACCCGCGTTCTGACGGACGCGGCCGTGAACGGCAAAGTCGACGCGCTGGAGGGGCTCAAGGAGAACGTGATCGTCGGACGCCTTATCCCCGCCGGCACGGGCGGCATGATGTCCCGCCATCAGGTCGAGGCGGAGCGGCGCGATCAGATCCTCATTGAGGAGCGCAACAGACGCCTCGCCGAAGCGCTGCCGGCCCCCGATGCAGGGCAGGCGGACGATCAGCCCGCCTCGGACGAACGAAAACCTGCTGCTGAATAAAGCTTTAGGCGGACCGGGCCGAGCCGTCATGGCGGTCCCCTCGCGGGGGCCGCCTTTTCTTTTCAAGGAAAGCGTCCCGGCGTCGCGTGCCGGATAGGGCGCCGACGCCGGAGTGGCCGTCCGCGCCTCGCAATGGCCTTGGGAAATCGGAATAGCTTCATGGTCGCACCGCGGGGCCGGACGGCTGCTCCTTTACGTGCGATTCATTGCTTGACATCTCTGTAAACCGTAATACGTTTTATGGTAAGCGATTGAATGATGACCAACGCAGACCCTGATAACCTTTCGGCGCGCAAGCATGCGGACGCCTCCGGAACCGTCGCTCGCATCGACGACATGGCGCCCGATTTCGAAGCGCGGTCCACGCAAGGCCCCGTGCGCCTTTCCCGCTACCGCGGGCGCTGGCTCGTCTTTTTCTCGCATCCGGCTGATTTCACGCCGGTCTGCACGTCAGAATTCATTGCATTTGAACGCGCGAAGGATCGGTTCTCGGCGCTCGACTGCGACCTCCTCGGGCTGTCGGTGGACAGTCTTTACGCGCACATCGCTTGGGTGAAGGATGTCGAAGAGCGCTTCGACGTGCGGATCAGCTTCCCCATCATCGAGGACATCTCCATGGTCGTGGCGCGCGCCTACGGCATGATCCATGAAGCCAGCGCAACCACCGCAGCCGTCCGCTCCGTTTTCTTCATCGACCCCGATGGCGTCATTCGAGCCCAGATCCACTATCCCATGAATGTCGGCCGGTCGGTCGAGGAAATCCTCAGGGTGCTCTGCGCGCTCCGGGAATCAGACGCCGCGGAAATGGCGACGCCTGAGGGCTGGCGGCCGGGCGACCCGGCGGTGCTGCCGCCGCCCCTCGATCAGGCCGAGGCGGATTTACGATCGGCGTCAAACGGCGGCGCCTGGTATCTGACGCATGCCAACGCCGGCGGGGAGGGGCGTCGGTGACTTCGCTCGTCACGGATATGGCGCGATTGGCCGACGAGGCGACGCCGCTTCTCAAGGCGCTCGCCCATCCGGCGCGGCTCATGATCTGCTGCGCTCTGAAAGATCGGGAAATGTCCGTAGGCGACATGGAAGCGGCCCTCGGCGTCAGGCAGCCGCGGCTCTCGCGTGAATTGGCCAAGCTCCGCGAAGAAGGTCTTGTCGAGACCCGGCGCGAATCGAAGGTGATCTTTTACCGGCTTAGCGACGCTCGCGCACGCGCCATGGTGGACGCGGTTTGCGCCGTTATGCTGGGCAGCGTCGGCGATCGTCCGCAACCGGAAAAACAAGTCGCGCCCCGCGCCGTCAGACGGGGCGGATACGGCGTATTCGCTCGCATCAACGCAGGACGGGCCGGCGCTGAATAGGCCGGCCAAAAACGGAAACGAGGTAAGACATGTCAGAACACGCCGCATCACAACCCCTTTCGGGCGCGCCAGTGGTCACCGGATTTTTCGACAATGCGACCTACACGATCAGTTACGTGGTCGCTGATCCCGCGACGAAGGCCTGCGCGGTTATCGATTCGCTCCTCGACTACGATCCCGCCTCGGGGCGAACAAATACAACGTCAGCGGACAAAATCATCGACTTTATCAGCGCGCGCGCGCTCAAGGTCGAATGGATCATCGACACGCATGTTCACGCCGATCATCTGACCGCCGCCCCTTACATTCGCGAGCGCCTCGGCGGTCGGATGGCGATCGGCGACAATATTTCTCGCGTGCAAAAGGTCTTCAGCGAGATTTTCAATGCAGAACAAGACTTCCGCGTCGACGGAAGTCAGTTCGACCATCTGTTTAAGGACGGCGAGGCCTACGCCGTCGGCTCAATCGAGGCGCGCGCGATTCACACGCCGGGTCACACGCCCGCCTGCATGAGCCATCTGATCGGTGACGCGCTTTTCGTCGGCGACACGATCTTCATGCCCGATTTCGGCACGGCGCGATGCGATTTTCCGGGGGGCGACGCGGGCGAGCTGTATGACTCCATTCATAAGCTGTTCGCTCTGCCGGACGAGACCCGGATGTTCCTTTGCCACGACTACAAAGCGCCCGGTCGGGACGACTTCGTCTGGGAGACGACGGTCGGCCGCCAAAAGCGCGAGAACGTCCATATCGGCGGCGGCGTGAGCCGGGAGGCTTTCATCAAGATGCGAAATGGACGCGACGCGACGCTTGGAATGCCCAATCTCATACTGCCGTCCGTGCAGGTGAACATGCGCGCCGGCGAAATGCCGCCGCCGGAGGCGGGCGGCAAAAGCTTCATCAAGATTCCGCTGAACGCGCTCTGAAAGACAGCCAGTTAAGGAGGACGCCGCCATGGACATCAAAACGATCGCCCCGGACATTTCCGTCTCGGCGCAACTGACGCCGCAGGATGTCGGGGTCGCCGCGTCCCAGGGGTTTAAGGCGCTCATCATCAACCGGCCCGACGGGGAGGCGAGCGATCAGCCGGCGCGGGCCGAGATGGAGGAAGCGGCGCGGCGCGCGGGCATGGCCGTTCGCTACGTTCCCGTGGTTTCGGGCAAGCTGACCGCTTCCGACGTCGAGGCGTTCGACCGGGCGATGCACGAATTACCGGCCCCGGCGCTGGCTTATTGCCGCACCGGCACGCGATCCGCGACGCTTTGGGCCCTTTCCCAAGCGGGCCACCTGTCGACTGAAGCGATCCTGAAGACGACGCGCGATGCGGGCTATGATCTTTCCGGACTGCGCGCGCGCCTAGACGCCAAGGAGAAGCCCGTCGACGGCGGGCCGGCTCACGTCGCCATCCACGACATTCTGATCGTCGGCGGCGGCGCGGCGGGGATTTCGGCGGCGGCGAGCATTCTGAAGCGGAGAAGGCACGCCGACGTCGCTATTATCGAGCCGCGTATGCAGCATTATTATCAGCCGGGCTGGACCCTCGTCGGCGGCGGCGTTTTCAAACGCGAGGACACCGAGCGCCGGATGGAAACGCTGATCCCGAAGGGCGTGCGCTGGATCAGGTCCGCCTGCGCGGGCTTCGAGCCGGAGCGCAACGAGGTCGTGCTGGAGGACGGCGAACGGATCGGCTACCGTATCCTCATCGCGGCCCCGGGTCTCAAGCTGGACTGGGAGCGCGTCGAGGGTCTCAAGGAGACGCTCGGCCGTAATGGCGTGACCTCGAACTACCTGTTCGATATGGCCCCCTACACCTGGGAGCTCGTTTCCGCATTCCAGGGCGGTCGGGCCCTGTTCACGCAGCCGCCGATGCCGATCAAATGCGCGGGCGCGCCTCAAAAGGCGATGTATCTCGCTTGCGACGACTGGCGGCGCCGCGGCGTTCTGAAGGACGTGGACGTCAGTTTCCATAACGCCGGCAGCGTTCTTTTCGGCGTCAAGGATTACGTTCCGGCGCTGATGGAGTATGTTGAGCGCTACGGCGTCGAGCTGTGTTTCAATGAAAACCTCGAGGCGGTCGACGGGGCCGCCAAAACCGCCACCTTCAAGGTGACGAACGCCGACGGCGAGCCGGATTTCGTGAAGCGCGAGTTCGACATGATGCACGTCTGTCCGCCCCAATCGGCGCTCGATTTCATCAAGGAGAGCCCGCTCGCTGACGAGGCCGGATGGGTTGAAGTCGACGGCGAGACCCTGCAGCACGTGCGCTACGGCAACGTCTTGGGCCTCGGCGACGGCGCGTCAACGCCGAATGCGAAGACTGCGGCGGCGGTGCGCAAGCAGGCGCCGGTCGTTGCCCACAACGCCCTGTCAGCCCTCGACGGCAAGACGCCGACCGCCGTTTACAACGGATACGGATCGTGCCCGCTGACCGTGGAGCGCGGCAAGATCGTGCTGGCGGAATTCGCTTATGGCGGCAAGCTCGACCCGAGCCTGCCGAAATGGATGGTGGACGGAACGAAACCGACTCGTCTCGCCTGGTTTCTGAAAGAAAAAATGCTCCCCGGCATATATTTCGACATGATGCTGAAAGGCCACGAGACGCTCGCCGCGCCGAGAATTCTGCCGCACAGCCCGGCGGCGCATGACGCGCAACAGGCGTGCGACTTCAAGGAAGCCTCGACCAAGGCCGCCTGAAGCGGCCCGTCCATAAAAGGACGAACTGCACGACGCGCGGCCGCTGTCTTCGAGGCGGTCCGCGTCGTTCTTCAGCCCCCGGAAACAGGACCCGCGAAAAGAGTTCCGCCCCAATGGCGATCAACGCCTCCAGATATCTGCCGATCCTCGATTGGGCGAAGCGCTATAACGGCGGGACCCTCGCCAATGATCTGGTGGCGGCGGCGATCGTCACGATCATGCTGATCCCGCAGTCCCTGGCCTACGCGCTGCTCGCCGGCCTGCCGCCGCAGGTCGGCCTTTACGCGTCGATGCTGCCGCTGATCGCCTATACGGTGTTCGGCACGAGCCGCACGCTCGCCGTCGGACCGGTCGCGATCCTTTCCCTCATGACCGCGGCGGCGGCGGGCAAGATCGCCGCGACGGGAACGGCGCAATATGTCGAGGCCGCGCTGATCCTCGCCTTTCTGTCGGGCCTCATTCTGGTCGCCATGGGCGTCTTGCGTCTGGGGTTTCTTGCAAACTTTCTGAGCCATCCCGTCGTCTCGGGCTTCATCACCGCGTCGGGGATCATCATCGCCGCCTCTCAGGTGAAGCATATTCTCGGGATCAGCGCCGGGGGGCACAACCTCTTTGATATCGCGCATGCGCTCATCGACAATATCGCCGCGACGAACCTGCCGACCGCCTGCATCGGCGGCGGGGCGCTCATCTTCCTTTTCTGGGTGCGCCAGCAATTCAAACCGCTTCTGCTGGGCGTCGGCGTCGGAGAAAGGGCGGCGACGATCATTGCGCGCGCGGGTCCGGTGTTCGCGGTTATCGCCAGCATTCTCGTCGTCGCCGGTTTTGGATTGCATGAGGAGGGCGTCAGGATCCTCCGGGACGTGCCGCGCGACCTGCCCCGACTGGGGACGCCGCGTTTCGAGCAGGAGATCTGGGTGCAGCTGATCGCATCGGCGGCGCTCATCAGCCTCATCGGTTTTGTCGAATCCGTTTCCGTGGGCCAGACGCTCGCCGCGAAAAAGCGCCAGCGCATCGATCCGAACCAGGAACTCATCGGTCTCGGCGCCGCCAATCTCGCCGCCGGCGTTTCCTCCGGCTATCCGGTGACGGGCGGTCTGGCCCGGTCGGCGGTGAATTTCGACGCCGGAGCGGAAACGCCGGCCGCTGGCGCGTTCACGGCAGTCGGGATCGCCCTCGCGACGCTCTTCCTGACCCCCTTCCTCTATTATCTGCCACAGGCCGTGCTGGCGGCGACGATTATTGTCGCCGTGTTGTCGCTTGTCGACATCCGGGCGATCCGCCAAGTCTGGTCCTATGCAAAGTCCGACTTCGCGGCCATGGCGGCGACGATCCTCGTCACGCTCGGTTTCGGCGTGGAGCTTGGCGTGACGACCGGCGTGGCGCTGTCGCTGTTCCTGCATCTTTACAATACGAGCCGGCCGCACTTCGCCATCGTGGGCCAGGTGCCCGGAACCCAGCATTTCCGCAACGTCAATCGACACGCCGTGGTTACGTCGGACTGCGTGCTGACGATCAGGATTGACGAGAGCCTTTACTTCGCGAACGCGCGTTTTCTGGAGGACACGGTCTATGCAGCCATCGGGGCCCGGCCGGACCTCAAGCACCTTGTTCTGATGTGCCCGGCCGTCAATCACATAGACGCCAGCGCGCTGGAAAGTCTTGAGGCGATCAATATGACGCTCAAGGACGCGGGCGTCGCACTGCATCTGTCCGAGGTCAAGGGGCCGGTCATGGACCGCCTAAAGGGCGCCTCGTTTCTTGACGAACTCACCGGCAAGGTGTTCCTGAACCAGTATGAAGCCATGCGCGAACTCGACGAGGCATGCGTAAAGTCCGCTTCGACGGCGGCTGCAAAGACGACAAGCCCCGGCTCAAGTCCGTGTCCGTCGCAAAAGCTCGCCGGTCTTGATCCGGCCCGCTAGCCGCGCGGAACGTCGGCGCCGGCGTCGCTCCCCAGCCGTTCGAGAAGCGCGGGCCCGTCCGCGACGACGTCCGCCAGCGTCGTCCTGTCCAATTCGGCGAAGAAGCCTGCGAGGCCGCGTTTGAATGCGGCGCTCAACCCGCAAACGCCGATCAAGGGGCAGGTATTGGTTTCGGCGTTGAAACACTCGACCAGTTCGACGTCGCCCTCGGTGTGGCGAACGACTTCGCCGATGACGATGCTGTCGGGCGAAACGGCGAGCCGCACGCCTCCTGTCCGCCCACGCAGATTTTCAAGATAGCCGAGCTGTCCAAGCTGGCGGGCGGCCTTCAAGAGATGCGCCTTGGAGATGCCGTAGGCGTTGGAGATATCCTCCACCCGGACTGTCCGTCCCGGATGCAGGGCGCAGAACATCAGCACTCTCAGCGCGTAATTGGTGTAGGCGGTGA
This sequence comes from uncultured Caulobacterales bacterium, assembly GCA_964493225.1. Classification (GTDB taxonomy): domain Bacteria; phylum Pseudomonadota; class Alphaproteobacteria; order Caulobacterales; family Parvularculaceae; genus JAJFFW01. The sequence continues at coordinate 9,321 of CAZBOC010000013.1, forward strand.
GTCTTATGTCGATCTCCTTTTCGGCGTCGCGACGATGCGACAAAAAATGATATGGAAAGTAGCACTTATTATTCTAAGTCCTGAATTGGTTGGCGCCTTAACGGCGCCGCGTCAAATCGAGAGTGTCGCCATTCATGTTTGAAGCGTTCGATGCTGTAATTCTCGCCCGCGCGCAGTTCGCTTTCACGGTGATGTTCCACATCATCTTTCCCGCCTTTTCGATCGGGCTGGCGAGCTATCTGATGGTTTTGGAGGCCCTCTGGCTGAAGACGGGCAATCCCGTCCATCTCCGTCTTTTCAAGTACTGGATGAAGATATTCGCAGTCGCCTTCGGCATGGGCGTCGTCTCCGGCATCGTCATGTCATACCAGTTCGGGATCTATTGGAGCGTTTTCTCCGACAGGGCCGGGCCGGTGATCGGGCCGCTCATGGCGTATGAAGTGCTCACCGCCTTTTTTCTGGAGGCCGGTTTTCTCGGCGTGATGCTTTTCGGCATGGGGCGCGTTTCGAAGAAGCTCCATTTTATCGCGACCGTCATGGTCGCCTTTGGAACGCTTTTGTCGGCGACCTGGATACTTTCGGTGAACAGCTGGATGCAGACGCCCGCCGGATACTCGATCAACGCGGTCGGTCAGTTCGTGCCGGAAAACTGGCTCGAAATCATCTTCAATCCGTCCTTCCCGTTCAGGCTCGCGCACATGGTGCTGGCCGCTTATCTGACGACGGCCTTCGTCGTCGGCGCGGTCGGCGCGCTGCATTTGCTTCGGGACCGGACGAACGCCGAGGCGCGCGCAATGTTTTCGATGGCGATGTGGATGGCCGCGATCGTCGCGCCGCTGCAGGTTGTTGCGGGCGACTTCCACGGTCTTAACACGCTCGAGCACCAGCCAGTGAAGGTCATGGCGATGGAAGGCCATTACGAAAGCTATCCCGATGGCGCGCCGCTCTATCTCTTCGGCCTTCCCGATGACGAGAACCAGGAACTGGACTACGCCTTCGGGATACCGAAACTTTCTTCGCTGATCCTGAAGCATGACGCCGATGCGCCGCTCGACGGGCTCGACGCTGTTCCTGACGAGTTGCAGCCGCCCGTCGGCATCGTTTTCTGGAGCTTCCGGATCATGGTCGGGATCGGCCTTCTCATGGTCCTCGTCGGGGCGTTGAGCGTGGTCCTGCGCTGGCGCGGCGCGCTATACGATGCGCGGCGCTTTCATCGTTTCGCACTGGTCATGGGGCCGTCCGGCTTCATCGCCGTGGTCGCGGGCTGGGTGACGACGGAAGTCGGCCGACAGCCTTACACCGTCTACGGGCAGTTGCTGACGGCCGAGTCGATCGCCCCGGTGGACGGGCCGGCGGTCGCGGCGTCGTTCCTCGCCTTTGTCGTCGTTTACTTCGCGCTGTTCGGCGCCGGCGTTTACTATCTCCTGAAGATGATGAACAAGCTGCCGGGCGACGTCCCGCCGCTCGCGGGCGGGCCGACCCGTTCGGCGGGCGTGACGCCGATTGCTTCGCTTGATCCGGATGTTCTCCCGGCCGAATAGGAGGAAATCGTGATCGATCTCGCCGCCATCTGGGCCGCGCTTCTGGCGCTTGCGGTGTTCATCTACGTGATCCTTGACGGGTTCGACCTCGGCGTCGGGATCCTCTTTCCGTTTCTTCGAACGGACGCGGACAGGGACGTCGCCATGAACTCGGTCGCGCCGGTCTGGGACGGAAACGAAACATGGCTGGTTCTGGGCGGCGGCGGTCTTTTCGCGGCCTTCCCGCTCGCATACGCGATCGTCATGCCGGCGCTCTATGCGCCCTTCATCGTCATGATCCTCGCGCTTGTCTTCCGCGGCGTCGCCTTCGAGTATCGCTGGCGCGACAAGGCCCACGAAAAGATTTGGGACAAATCGTTTATCTGCGGCTCGTTCCTGACAACGTTCTGCCAGGGCGTCGTCCTCGGCGCATTCGTCCAGGGCATCGAGGTCGAAGGCCGCGCCTACGGCGGAGGATGGTGGGACTGGCTGACGCCGTTCACGCTGACATGCGGCGCGGCGCTGCTGTGCGGTTACGCTCTTCTCGGCGCGACCTGGCTTGTATTGAAGACCGATGGCGCCGTGCGCGACACAGCCTATCGGCATGCAAGGCGAGCGGGGATCGCCACGCTCGTCTTCATCGGCGTCGTGAGCCTGTGGACGCCCTTTCTTTCGCCTGAAATCGCTGCGCGCTGGTTCGCATTCCCGCAGCTTTTGCTGGCTGCGCCTGTTCCGGCGCTGACAGCGCTCGCGGCCGGCGTTCTCGGCTGGGGGCTGACCCGGGAAATCGACGCCGTTCCGTTCCCGGCCGCGATCGCTCTCTTCGCCTTGTGTTTCGCCGGGCTCGGCGTCAGCATTTCTCCCTATATCGTTCCGCGCGCCGTCACGATTTCGGAGGCCGCGGCCCCGGATTCGAGCCTTGGCTTCATGCTGGTCGGCGCCGTCGTGCTCTTGCCTTTAATTATCGGCTACACCGCCTATTCCTACTGGGTTTTCCGCGGCAAGGTCGATCCGCAGGCGGGGTATCACTGATGCTTGAGGATCGGGACGAGCATATCGAACGCACCGGGCTGAAGGAACTCGCCTGGTTCGTCGGCCTCTGGCTTCTAGGGGTCGCGAGCGTTCTCGCCGTCGCCAGCCTGATCAGGCTCGTCCTTTAGAGCCTGCGGTCGTCGGGTTCGCGGGCGACATCAACACCGGCGGCGAAGGCGGTCGCCCTTGTCTTGGTCTTGATTATCCGGCTGCGGACCGATCCACGATTGCGGCGGCGTAAGGTTGCTGCGACGGCGCCGTCAAGGCAGGTCGCGGCGCGTCACGGTCATCGGACCGTCGATCTCTTCAAGGCGGTCGATCAGCACGTCCGCGAGGCGCCGGCTGCGCGAGCCGTTCCGCCGCATGCACGCGTCGATGCGCAAGAAGTTTTTCGTCATGACCTGCCCTTCATGGTGATCGCGCGCACCGTCGGGCGCGAAGCGGGGGCGGAGCCCGAGCGGTCGCCGCGCCGGGGTCGTTCGGCCAAAAACCCTGCAATTGGTTCTGTAAAAGCACCGAGAGGTTGGCTATGTTGCAGCTGCGACGTCGACTGGATCCGCGGATGCGGGCGCAGGGGTATGACGGGATATTCGCTGATCGGAAAGAAGGCGTTGGTGATCGGCGTCGCGAACGACCAGTCGATCGCATGGGGCTGCGCAAAAGCCTTCCGCGCCAACGGGGCCGATGTCGCGTTGACCTATCTGAACGAGAAAGCGGAAAACTACGTGCGCCCGCTGGCCGAGAGCCTCGACGCGGAACTTATCGAGCCGTTGAACGTCGAGATCGACGGTCAGGACGAGGCGCTCTTCGCCAAGATTCGTGATCGATGGGGACGGGTGGACGTCCTGCTTCACTCGATCGCCTACTGCGCCAGGGACGATCTGCACGCTCGCGTGATCGACTGCTCGGCGCAGGGCTTCGCCCAGGCGATGGATGTTTCCGTCCATTCCTTCCTGCGTCTTTTGCGTCTTGCCGAACCGATGATGCCTCCCGGCTCAACGGCGTTGACCGTCACCTTTTATGGCGCGGAGCGCGTCGTCGAGGACTACAACATCATGGGGCCCGTTAAGGCGGCGCTGGAATCGGTCACGCGCTACGCCGCGGCGGAACTCGGAGAGAAGGCGATCTCGGTGCATGCGTTGTCGCCGGGACCGCTGGAGACGCGCGCCGCAAGCGGCATCGCGCATTTTGACGAAATGCTTGCGCGCGCGGCGGAAAAGGCCCCGACCGGCGTTTTGGCGACGATCGAGGACGTCGGCGCGTATGCTGCGTTTCTCGCCAGTGACGCGGCGCGCAACGTCACGGGTTGCGTGCATCCGATAGATGGAGGCTATGCGATCATGGGCTGACCGCACCGGCGGCGACGCGGCGCGCGGAGGTCCGTGACGGGGAGTTTCGTGAGGGAAAGGAAGGCGATGAACAAGGACTGCATGGTCGGCGCGCCCAGCCGCGGCGGCGCGGAATTGCGGCCCGCGCCCCGCGCCTTGCCGACATCGCCGGGCCGGGGAGAAGGGCGATGAGCGTCGTCCTGACCCTCAACGCCGGCAGTTCGTCCGTAAAATTCTCTGTTTACGGTCTGAACGGCGGCCTCGCATTGCAGGCGGACGGCCAGGTCGAACGCCTTGGCGGCGCGGCGCAATTGACCCTGGACCATGAAGGGGAGCGGGAAGAACGCGGCGTCGAGGCGGCGGATCACGCGGGCGCCCTTGATGAAATCCTCAAGGCCGTCGGGCCGGTGCTCGGCGGGCGGACGGTTGAAGGCGTCGGACACCGCATCGTGCATGGCGGCGCGGATTATTCCGCGCCCGTCCGCCTGACCGACGAGACCGTGGCGAAACTGTCGGCGCTGGAGCCGCTGGCTCCGTTGCACCAGCCCTACAATCTCGCGGGCGTTGCAGCGGCGCGGCAGGCGTTTCCCGGCGCGCTTCAGGTCGGCTGCTTCGACACGGCGTTTCACCGCATGCATCCCTGGGTCAACGATACATTCGCTCTGCCCCGCAAGCATTACGAAGCGGGCGTTCGCCGTTACGGTTTCCACGGTCTTTCCTATCAGTACATCGCCGGCCGGCTGAAGCGGGACTATTGCGACCTCGCCGGCGGCCGCGTCGTCGTCGCCCATCTCGGCAACGGCGCGTCGATGTGCGCGATGAAGAACGGCGCGAGCGTCGGCTCGACGATGGGCTTTTCGGCCCTTGACGGTCTGCCCATGGGCACGCGCTGCGGACAGCTCGTCCCCGGCGTGCTTCTCTATTTTCTTCTACAGGGCATGGGCGCGGACGAAATCACGACCCTGCTCTACAAGGAAAGCGGCCTCAAGGGGCTTTCCGGTATCAGCCATGACATGCGCACGCTCCTCGCCAGCGATGCGCCGCAGGCCGCCCAGGCGATCGACTATTACGTTTTCCGCTTGCGCCGGGAGCTCGGCGCGATGGCCGCGGTCCTCGGAGGTCTCGACGCGCTCGTCTTTTGCGGCGGGATCGGCGAGCACGCGGTCGCGATCCGTGCTCGCGCGCTTGAAGGCATGGATTTTCTCGGCCTCGAAATCGACCGCGAAGCGAATGAGCACGGCGGTCCGCTGATCAGCGCCGGGCCGACGCAGGCGCTCGTCATTCCGACCGACGAGGAACGCGTGATCGCCGAAGCGACCGCAGATTTCCTCAGCGGCCGCAAGGCGTGGGACGACGGCGCGCCTCGGCGAAAAACGGAGGCGTCGCGATAAACGGTCGATGGAAGCCCGACAGGGCAGGCGCTGATACGCCCGGACCTGGTCTTCTCACAAGCGCGGCCGACCGATGCGAGAGAGCAGTGCGCGGCGATCCCCGCGGGCGAAAGACGTTGCAGATGAATGGCCGCTCGAGGCCGCGCCGCACGTTCCTTCCGCCTGACGATTATAGGCGCCGTTTCGCCGGCCCGCGGCAAGTTCGACGAGCTGGTCACCCAGGCGATGCTCTCCACGGTCAAGTGTTGTCTCGGCCTTTCGTCTGCGCGAGCCTACAATCGGCTTTATCCCGCCGTTGATCCGCTGATTTCCTGGTCTCGCCGCTTCGAGCAGCTTCGTCCGTGCTATGAGGAAAAGGTTGGCGCGTGTTGGGTCGAACGGGTTGGCGAGATGTCGGCGCTCTTGCGGGACGGGCACACGGTCCAACAGCTGACGCAGGTCACCGGGGAGGAGGGCGTCAGCATCGAGGATTTTATCACATTTCAGAAATCAGTTCTTCTCGACATGGCCTATCTGCAGCGGGACGCATTCGACAGGGTGGATGCTTCCGCGTCGCTGGAGCGGCGGAAATTCGCGTTCGACAAGCTCCATCAGCATCTCTCGCGCCGGCATGATTTCGACGACAAGGATGCAAGCGCGGGAATATTTCACGAGGCTCACGGAGCTCTGAAAGAATTTCAATTACGCGGTGGAGGGATCGCCCGATTACAGTGTTCTGCTGGATGAGATCGACGCCCTGTCGAAATCGATCTGAGCGAAGACGTAAAGGCGCGGCGCGGCTGCGGGAAAAACCGCCGGCGAACGGTTTCGCCACCAAAGCGGAGCCCTGCTTGACGGCGGGCGTCGAAGGATGGCGGAGAAATTGCGAGCTTATTGACGACCGTCGCCGGCGTGGTCTCCATCGTCCCTGTCGTCGCCGTCGTTCCTGTCGTCGCCGTCTGCGGCGTCATCGCCATAAGGCCTTTCGGGATCGCCGTATTTCTCCGGTATCTGGCTATAGGAAGGCTGGGCGTGGTCAGTGGTCAGCGGACTGAGGTAATGCGGATCTGTCTTGCCGGTCTTGCGCATGGCGACGCCTGTCAGGCACTCGCGCAGGATCCGGTCTGAATTCTGGGCCGTCGTGTATCCTGGATCTGCGAGAGGGTTCAACTCCACGAGTTCGAAGCCGACGACCTTCGTCTCGGCGCAAAGCCGACGCACCATGGGGAATACCTCGCGCGGGGTCAGCCCGTTCGGCTCCGGCGTTCCGGTGCCCGGCATGAAAGCGGGATCCAAAACGTCGACATCGAAGGAAATGAAGATGTATTCCGGGCCTTCCTTGGCTTCGGCGAGAGCGCGCTCGACGACCGCGTCGAAGCCATTCCTCTCGATTTCCGCCATCGTGTGGTAACGCAGTCCTTGCTCGCGCATCCATTCGAACGCGGAGCGTCCCGGCCAGTAGCCGCGCAGTCCGACCTGGATGAAATTGCGGCCCGGCACGAGTTTTTCCTTGAACAGACGATAGACCGGCATGCCGTGGGAGGCGAGATGGCCGTGATACCCCTTCCCCGCGTCGTAATGGGCGTCAAAATGGACGACGCCGACATTGCCGGCGCCATAGACGTCTACGAGGCCGGCGACGTCGGGGTACATCAGCGTGTGGTCGCCGCCGACGACCATCGGCATGGCGCCGGCGGCGGCGATTTCGCCTACGATCTCGCGAATATGACCGAGACTGCGGTCAAGGCTGAGATGGTCGATTCCGATATCGCCGTAGTCGACCACGGAGAGCTCATTGAAGGGCGAGACCATCACATGCATATGCTCGTCTTCAACAGGCCCCATGCCGAAATATGTCGTTCCCGTACGGACCGCGCGGGGACCGAAGGCGGCGCCGCGCATGCCGCTCGATGTGTCCAGCCCGGCGCCGACGATGGCGACGTCGACGTCGCCGGCTTTCAAATCTTCGGGCGTCAGCGCCACGGGCAGGCTCATGAATGTGGGAATGCCGTGCTTGGCGCCGGCGCGCATGTAGCGGTTGACCCAGAACGGTCCGGGTTCGCGTTTGGGATTGAATGCCTGCGGGCGCTTTACCTTCCATGAATTGTAGCTCTTGTCGCTCGTATTCAGCGGAACGGACGTAGCATCGCGCTCGGCGTCGTAGGCTGATTGCTGGACGACGGTCATCATGCCGTCGATGTAGGCCTCGATTTCCTGCGAGGTCTTGGGCGCGAGCCGCTCCCACAACTGGGCGGGACTGGGCGCGAACCCGGCGACGCTGTCGCTTTTCAGGAATTCCTGTTTTCTTTTCGGCAGGCGCCTGATCTTTTCAGCGAGTTCGCTCGGCATCTCGGGTCCTGCATCGCCCGGCGAGCCGTCCGGTCGCGCGTCGCGCGCCTGGTCGACGGAGGCGCTGCGGTCGGCGTCGACAGGGCTCGCGCCTTCGCCACCGGGACGCTCCTGAACGGCGTTCGCGCGTGCATCGGCCGCCGGGACCAGCATGGCGGCGGTCAAGGGGAACACCGTCGCCGCCAATGCGAGCAATGCGGCGCAGGGGCGACGTTCGGACAATTTTCCTTCTTTCATGGGAGCCTCTTCGCCGCGCCGGGGGACGCTCGATGCGGACCATAAACGCGTCGCGGTGGAAGTCCAATCGGGCCTGGCGCAGAGGCGAGGGCAAGGAAACGAGCTCTTTATTCGCGCGCGGCGCCTGGCTTGGGCGACGGGTGAGCTTCGCCGTGGAGCCGGCGTCGCACCGGGCTTGGCCCGGTTTCCCACACCGCCTGAACGACCTGCGACAGCGCGCCCCGGCGTTCCGTAGAGGATGTCGCAGTCTGACTACCGAGCGCGTCGGGTAGAAGCGTGGAAAGGAGCCTCACATGCTGCACGACAATCTAGCCGCCCTGGAGAAAGGGAAGGTGAAATCGAAAGGCGACCGCGCTTTCTGGCCGCTTTTGGCGGCGACGCCGGTCTGGATGATCTGGCCGTTTGCGTCGATATTGCCGGCCTTCGCCTTTTTCGAAGCGGACAAAGAGATCGGCCGTCTCGCCGTCGAGGGAACATTCTTCGTCACTGGCTTTTTCGGGCTGTTTTTCGGGTATCTGGCGGCGCGCGCCGCAGCGACGCGGGGCGGGCTTCGAGCCGTGGATGACGCTGTTCGCGGCAAGGCCGCGCCTCTCGCGGCCTACGGCGCTTTCTGGTTGGTCGCTTACTGGGCCTACCAGGCGTTCGGGCGCTAGCGGAGTCTTTCGATCCGGCCACGGTCGCAATTGAGCGACCGGTCGTTGCGGTTTTCCATTCCGCATTTGAAAATTGGCGTTCCTATACTTCCGATAATAACAATTATCGGAATTTCTGTCTTTGGTCGGGGAATCGCGGCCTTCGTGTCTTATGCCTTTGTATGGAGCCACGTCGCGTGTCGCTAGACGTTTCATCGCGCCTTGAAAGTCCGCTCAAATCACCACCGTCGCCCATCCTCGACGGCTTCGAGCACATTGGCGATCCGCATCGCTTGGCGTGTTTCACACCACCGGCTTTCGCCGCCGATGTTGAAGGCGCGGCGTGCGACCTCGAGGCGGCGCTGAAATTTCTCTTCGCCTATACGGGCTCGTCGGCGACGGTGAACGCCTATCGCCGTGAGCTTGAGCGACTACTGCAGTGGTCCTGGAGCGTGGCGCAGCGCTCCGCGGTCTCGCTCTCCCGGAACGATATCGAGGACTTCGTCCGGTTCTCGCTCGATCCGCCGCGCGCCTGGATCGGATCGAAAAATGTCGCCCGGTTCGTGAACAAGGACGGCGAACGCGTCGCCAATCCGGCATGGCGCCCCTTCGTCGCCGCCGCGGCGAAAACCGGCGGCGGCGCAAAGCACTACGCGCCGTCCCAGGCGAGCGTGCGCGCGACCTTCGCAGCCCTGTCGTCTTTCTATGACTATCTCGTCGAGGAAGACCTCGCGGGCGCCAATCCGGTGGCGTTGATACGGCAAAAGAGCAAATTTCTGCGCAAGGACCATGATCGCGCCGTCGTCAGGCGCATCAGCAATCTGCAATGGGATTATGTCGTCGAGGTCGCCGAGGCGATGGCGGAGACCGAACCGCGGCGCCATGAACGCACGCTCTTTGTCATGAACTGCCTTTTCGGGATGTATCTGCGGATTTCGGAACTCGTCGCGGATACGCGTTCCGTCCCCGTGATGGGCGATTTCCGGAAGGATCAGGACGGGAACTGGTGGTTTCACGTCATCGGCAAGGGCAACAAGTCGCGCACGATCGCCGTCTCCGACGAAATGCTGTCGGCGCTGAAACGGTACCGGAAATTCCTTGGGCTGACGGCCTTGCCGGCTGCGGGCGAAGGAACCCCGCTCGTCCCCCGTCTCAAGGGCGCCGGCCCCGTCACATCGACGCGCCAGATCCGTAATCTCGTCCAGGCGTGTTTCGACAACGCCTATGAGCGCATGCGCGCGGCGGGCCTTGAAGAAGACGCGCAGGATCTGCGCGCCGCGACCGTTCACTGGCTTCGCCACACGGGTATTTCGGAGGATGTGAAAATCCGTCCCCGCGAACATGTGCGCGATGACGCCGGCCACGCCTCCATGGCGACGACGGATCGCTACATCGAAAGCGACCGCCGCGAGCGCCACGCCTCGGGCCGGCGGAAGCCGCTGAAGGATCTCTAGCGTCGTCGACCTGCGCAGGACGAAGACGGCGTGCGGAACTTTCGCTGCGGGATAATTCTCGACAATTTCTCACAAGACTGGCCGGACATGTCCGATTTCGTAGTAGAAATGTCATTTATGACGCGGCGAGAGCGGATTATGCATTGGCCATGGTCGAACTCCGCACAGTCGCCGTTCTCCTGTTCGAGGGCGTGAACGCTCTGGACGTCGCCGGGCCGCTGGAGGCGTTTTCCATCGCCCGCTGCGAGGACGGCCTGCGCGCGTATGCGGT
>CAZBOC010000014.1:0-528 GCA_964493225.1 uncultured Caulobacterales bacterium
GGACGTCGAACTACGTGCTCGACGTCCGGACGGGCGAGTATCTGGTGAAGCCGGCGACGCTGGTGGTCTCGGGGATGGGGATGCGCGACTATGGCGACGCGAACGATCTCTCCCTCGTGGAGCTGACGGTCGAGGGTCTGAAGCTGGACGACACGGTCGACGACGCGCTTCTCGCGGATCCGTCGGGGTTTGCGACGGACGCGCTGCAGACCTCGGATGTGGGGACCTACGCGCTGTTCCTGGAGGGCGGTCTGGAGGCCGCGGCCTTCGGCGAAGGCGGGACGTCGAACTACGTGCTCGACGTCCGGACGGGCGAGTATCTGGTGAAGCCGGCCGAACTGACGCTGACGCCAGGAATGGCGGTGCGGCTTTACGGGATGGAGAACACGTTCGACGGCGTCACTGATCCGACAGCGGACGGTCTGAAGCTCGGACAGACCCTTGAGGCGGTCCTCGATCTCGACGCCGTTCAGTACGCAACGAACGCGGACATCAGCTCCGACGTTCTGCCCGACGGCGCGGCCTACG
>CAZBOC010000014.1:628-19500 GCA_964493225.1 uncultured Caulobacterales bacterium
TCAACTACGTGGTCGCGGACGTTGAAACGGGCGAGTATCTGGTTGAGCCTGCGCCGATCACGGTCTCGGCCGGGTCGGCGAGCCGCCTTTACGGCGAGGCCAACAGCTTTGCGGACGTTAGCGATCCGACGGCGGAGGGCCTGAGGCTCGGCGATGCGGTCGGCGATGCGATCACTATCGACGCGATCGCCTACGCAACGAACGCGGACATCAGCTCCGACGTTCTGCCCGACGGCGCGGCCTACGACCTGACCTTCGCCGACGGCGCCGACGGGCTCAACGCGGTGCGCGTCGCGAACGCGGCCGGCGCGTTCAACTACGTGGTCGCGGACGTTGAAACGGGCGAGTATCTGGTTGAGCCTGCGCCATTGCGGCTGGTCGTCGTCGATCAGCGGCTGGAAGGCCAGGCCAACGACTTCGCCAACGCGCTTATCCTGGTTTCCGACGAACGCCCCCTGCGGGCCGGCGACACGCTCGAGGATCTCGGCGATGATTTTCTCGATCTCGTCCGCGCCAATCTGCAGACGGACGCCACCTTCTCGTCGACGCCCGGGTCCTATGAAATATCGCTGAACCCGGAGAGCAGCCTGAACCTGACGAACTACGTCCTGGAATCAGTGGATGCGAGCGTCCTCGTCGACGGCATGCGCATCGTGACCGAACTGATGGTCAACGAGGTCAGCCCTGCGGAGATCACTCCCGAGCCCGACGCGCCGGACGAAACCGACAGGCCGCTGGTGATCGTCGAGCCGGAAGGGCCCGTCGCGCTTTCGGTCAGCAGCGAGCGAACGCCCGAGTTCGGCATTGACGACGATCTCTTGTTTGAAAGCATCCTCTCGAACGGAGGCAATGAGACGATATGGTGAGGTTCATCTCCGACGCGGCGGCGGTTATCGTCGCTCTTGCGGGGGCGCTGGCGGCGGGCGGCGCGGCGGCGCAGAACGGGGCCGACGGCCTTGTCGTTTCCCGCGGCGACGCGCCCCTTGAATGCGCGTCGCGCGCCAAGCGCCTGCCCTCCGGCCTCAAGACCGAGGTGAGCGCGGCCTACGACCTTGAATGCGAAACGGCCGGCGGCGAGCGCCATCTCGCGGACGTCTACAAGGTGAACGTCGCCGGCGCCGGCGGCGGTCTGGACGCGGCGTATCTCGATCGAAGCGCCTGGCGCGGCCGGCTCAATGTCGGCGCGTCCTGCGATGAGGCCGAGCCGATCGCCTTCATGGAGGGCGCGGTCGCGCTGGCCTTGACGTGCAAGATGAACGCCGGCGGCTTTCCCTACGGCGCGTTCGCCGTCGAACTTCAGGGCGAGGTCTATCTCGCCGACGGCGATCCGCTGGCCTTGCCGGGCGCGGCGGCGGCGATCGCCCGCGAGGCGGGCCTCGAGGCGGCGGCCGCGGAAGCCGCTACGAATGTCGGCGCCTTCGCGCAGTCCCTGGCCGGCGAGCTTGCGGTCTCGCGAAAAGATGTCGAGGAGATGGCGCTTCTCCTCTCGCGCGCGCGTCTCGCCAATCGCGAATATGACTTCGTTTCGTCCGCAGAGTATTACCGCGACGCGCTCGCGCTTCATGAACGCGTCTTCGGCGAGAAGGAAGCGGGCGGTTTTGAATGGCATGCAAGCCGCGCCGATCTTGTTCTCCATCTGGCGAACGAGCTTAGCAACCAGACGCGGTTCAATGACGCGGATGCGCTCTTTCAGCGGGCGGAAAAACTTTTTGAGAACGGCGCGACAGCCTTCATGCGCGCCAAGCTGAAGACCTACCAGGCGCACCACGCCGCCAACAGGGGCGACCGCGACGAGCCTCTGGATCTCGCCCGTGAGGCGACCGGCATAAGACGGGAAATCGCCGCTCCCTATCTTGAGAGACTCGATCGGTCCAAGGAAAAAGACGTCGTCCTCATCGACCGGGACCCCGCCTTCGGCGACGCCTCGGCGCGCATCGCGCTCGCGGACGTCGCCACCAGTGAGAACGCGGTCGGTCTTCTCCTCCACAAACGCGGAGACACTGAAAGCGCGCTTCTCGCTTTCGACCGGGCCGAATTCGCGCTCGAGAATTGCCGGACGGAAGTCGCGGGCGGCCGCAACACCGCGATCTTCCGGCTCCATCTTTATGCGAATTGGGCGAACGCGCGCGTCGACGCCGGGCGCGCGCGCGAGGCGCAACGGCTCGCGCGCGAGGCGCTCGGCGACATGGGGCCCGCCTCGGTGGGCACGCGCGGCGAGGCCGTCCTCGTTTTCGCCGAAGGCCGCGCGCTCGCCGCGAGGGGGCGCGACGAACAGGCGGTCGCGCGCGCCGTCGCGGGCTTCAACGTATTGAAGGAACTAAGCGCGAACGGGAACTACGCGGAAATTGAATTGCCGCGCGTCGCCTTTTATTTCGAAACCCTCGCGCGGGCGGGGGAGCGTTCGCCGAAGGGCGCCGCGCCCTTCATCGCCGAGGCCTTCGAGCACGCGCAGTTCGTCGGTGAGACCTCGATCACGGCCAAGAAGCTGATTGAGACCGCCTATGTTCTGCAAAAGGAGCGCGAGGAGCCCGCGATCCGCGAGGCGATCGACGCCTTCCAGGCCGCCAAGGCGCGGCGCGAAAGGCTTGAAGTAGACCTCGCGCTTTTGAAATCAGAAGACGCGATGGGCCAGGACGTCCGCCTCGACCCGGCTTATCTTGACGCGTTCACCGCCGCGGCCGCCAGCGCGCTCGAGCGACAGGAGACCGCGAAGGCGGCTTTGGAGACCCTCTTTCCGGAATACTTCACCTTGCCTTCGTCGACGGCTGCCGTCGCAGACGTTCGCGGCAAACTATCCGCAGGCGAAGCGCTTGTTTACTACCTGACGGGGGAAGGCCGGACGTTCGCCTTCGCCCTCGGCGCGGGTGATCTGCGCCTTTACGACGTCGGGCTCGACAGGGGCCGTCTCGCCGACGTCGTCGCAGAATTGCGCGCACCGATCAGCGCCGGCCGCTCGTTCGACGCGGCCCTCGCCCACCGTCTCTACACGGCGCTTCTCGGGCCGGCGGAAACGATCGTCTCCGGCGCGAGCCAGCTCGTGATCGTGCCCGACGGCGCCTTGCTGCGCTTTCCGTTCGGTCTTCTCGTCAGCGAGGCGCCGCGGGCGCAAGACCCGCAGCGGCGCGATTTCAGCGATGTCTCGTTCCTCGCCAAGGATGCGCCCTTGCTCGTCTCGCCCTCCGTCAGCGCCTTCGCGGCCCTGAGAGAAGGCGCGGCGTCGGCCGCGCAAAATCCGTTCATTGGATTTGCAAACTCGACGCCGCCGCCGGGCGCGATGCGCTTCCTCGCCGATACCGCCGGCCGGGGCGGGGCCCGTCAGGCCTGCGGCGAAACCCTGATCACGCCCGACGCCTTTCCGCCGCTCCCCGAGACGGAGGAGGAAGCGGTGCGCGTCGCGCGGAACCTCGGCGCCACGAAGGCGAACGTCTTCACGCGGGAGGCGTTCACCAAATCGCGCTTCGACGCGCTTCACACGCGGTTGCGTGATTACCGCGTTCTCTACTTCGCGACGCACGGCTATTTGCCCCACGAATTCGCCTGCGGTCAGGCGCCGGGACTGCTGCTGTCCCACGAGACCGGCGCCGGGGCCGAGGACATCCTGCTGACGGCGCCGGAAATCATGAACCTCGACATCAACGCGGACCTCGTCGTCCTTTCGGCCTGCAACACCGCGGGCGGGGGTTTCAGGGACAATGACACCAGGATCGGAGAGAGCCTTTCCGGCCTTGTTCGCGCCTTTTTCCATTCCGGAGCCCGTTCGGTCGTCGCGACCCACTGGTCGGTGCCGTCCGAGGCGAGCAAGGACCTAATGATCAATGCGTTCCTCGCGCTTGAGGGCAGCGGCGGGAATTTTCCGCAGGCGCTCATGGCCGCCCAGACGGAAATGATTGAAGCGGGCGGCGAAAGAAGCCATCCTTTTTACTGGGCCGCGTACACCGTCAACGGCGCCGCGCCGCTCGTCAAATCGAGCGTAGCGGCGGCGGGACTGGGCGTGGCGCAGGATCCGGCCCTGGCCCAACGCTAGAAAGACGCTCCGGGAGAAGAGAAAATGGGCCGGCCTCCGGGCGGTGAAACAGAGTCTGCGGCGCCCGAGAGCGGCGACGACGGACCCGCGCCGCAAGGGGAACGAGCCGGCGATCAAGCGGGCGAAGGCGCGGAGCCAGGCTCCGCAGCGCCGTACGGGCCGGACCGGGGCGACGCGGCGCAAAGCCTTGAAGACGAGGCGAGCCCTCCGATTGAAGACGAGCCGACGACCATCGCGTCGCAGCCGGTTTCCCCGCAAAACGCCGGCGACGGGCGTGGCGAAGACGCGCCGGCGCAGGACGGGACGGCGCCGGAAGCGAATGCCGACGACGAGACGCGCGTCGACGTCTCGCCGTCGCGGGAGGAGACCAGCGTCGGGCCCGAGGCTGACGAAGACCCCGCCGCCGCGACGCGCGCCGTTTCCGCCCCGCGCGACGCGTCAAAGGCGGCTTCTTCCGCCCCCGTCGAGGGTTCGGCGGCGACCGCGAACGGCGAGGAGACGCTGATCGCTCGGCCGCCAACGGACCCGGGCGATCTCGCGCCCGGCGCCGTCATCTCAAGCACGTTCGAGATCAAGCGCCTGATCGGACGCGGCGGCATGGGCCAGGTCTATCTCGCCGAGCATACTTTCCAGGGCACCCAGCACGCCCTGAAGCGCATCGCCCCGCACATGACGAGCGACCCCCGGATCATGTCGCTCTTTCGTCGCGAGGCGGAGCTTTTGCGCAAGATCAGCGCTGACGCGATCGTCGGTTATGACGGGGTCATCGTCCATGACGACGGCGTCGCGAAATCGGCCTTCCTCGCCATGGAGTTCGCCGAAGGCCCCTCGCTGAAGGCTTTCGTCGCGGAGAACGGGCCGATCGGCGAAGACGAGGCGCGCACGCTTTTGAGGCGCGTCGCGGCCGGCCTCGCCGCGGCCCACGAGCGGGGCGTCTTTCACAGGGACATGTCGCCGGACAACATCATCCTTGTGGGCGGCAGCTTCGAGACGGCGAAAATCATCGATTTCGGCATCGCTCGGGACGAGCATTCGGCGGAGATGACGCTTCTGACCGGCGCGTTTTCCGGCAAGCTGTCCTACGCCGCACCCGAACAGTTCGGCCTTTTCAATGGCGATATCGATGCGCGTACGGATGTTTTCTCGCTGGCGCTGACGCTTGGCTACGCGCTCGCCGGCGAGCCGGTCTTCCGCGACAAGAGCATATCCGATGCGCTGGAGAGCCGGCGCGCGCCGCCTGGCTTCGATCGCTGTCCGGAGCGGTTGCGCCCGCTCCTCGCCGCGATGACGCAACCGGACCCCGCGGCCCGGCTGGGAAGCATGCAGGCCGTCGTCGAGGGGCTCGACGCGCCGGTTCCCCGAGGGCGGGGCCGCGTTCGCGCCGAAACGGCTTCGCGTAAGCGTGGCGCAAAGAAAGAGGTCGCCGCGCGCACGAGAGGCAAGCCGGCGGGAGGCGGAAAGCGCGGTGCGGCCCCGGCCGTCCTCGCCGGCGTCGGCGCCCTCGCGATCGCCGGCGGCGGCTATTATCTCTGGGGCGAAAATTTCTTTTCGCAGGGTCGCGAGGCGAACCGCGAACAGGCGTCCTCAACGCCGCTAGAGCGGCCTGGTCGACCCGACGAAGGACCGCTCGGCGCCGCGCCCGAGCCCGCTCTCAGAGCCGCCTTCGATCGCATCGACGTCCGGAACAGGCGAGCGGGTCCGGCGATATACCTTCTGAAGGCGGAGAGCGATTTCGAGCAGCGAGCGTTGAAGCTTTTGCGCCTTTCGCTTTCGGGCGAAGCGGCCGCCGCCGACGGACGCGACCTCGTCGACGAACTGGAGTCTCTCGGCTTTACTGCGTCGATCGAGGCGCGCGAAGCAGGCGAGGTGGTGAGGCAGGTCTATGACGTTTACGCCAAAGCCTGGGGGTCGACGGGCGATGCTTCCGCGTTCAGCGTCGAAATTCCCGGAGAAGCGGCGCCGGGCGTCGCGGTCGGCGAGGAGGCGGCGTTTTCCGCGAGGGTCACCTATTCGGGCCGTCAGGAAACGGTCTATACGGACATCATTCGCCATGACGGTCTCGCCTACCGGGAATGGAACCATGACTGTTACGAACTCGGACCGGGACGCGAGGCCTCGAGCGTCGCCGACGGCGTTATCCTGCCTGATCGCGGGCCTCAGGAACGCAAGGGCGAAATCTGCGCGGAAGCGCCCGCAGAAGCGGTTCATGAATATGTGACGCCCTCGGGGCGCGAGTATTACACAGGGCCCATCGAAACGCCGGCGGCGGACATAACCATCGGCATGTTGGTCGCGTGGGCCGGGACAGCGAGCGTCGGCGAGAGACGCTGCCGCGATGACGGCGCCCTCAGCGGCTTGCTCGTCGCGCAGCCGGAACTCGGCGCGAGATTTTCCGGCCGATGGGCCGACGTGATCGCAGCCTGCGCGCAAACCGACCCGCCCGGTTCGACAGTCGATTTCCGGATCCGCCCGCTCGTATGGGCCCCTGAGGCGCGGCGCGACGAATTCATCCTTTCAGCAGACGAACTTCCCGCGGCGCGGCTTCGGTGACGGGCGCGCCGCGGGCGTGGCTGCGGCGCGCCGTCCGCATTTATGGGCGGCGTCACTGAAGGTCGGTGACGTCGATCAGTTCCACGCGCCGGTTGATCCGGCTCTTCCCGTCGGTCGGATCCTTCAGTTCGTTTTCGCCGGCGCCCTCAACGAGGATGGCGGCTGGATAAATGTCCGGGAACTGTTCTTCGATCAGGCGTTTGACCGCTTCGGCCCGTTGCGTCGACAGCCGCAGATTGTAGGCTTCGTCGCCGACGCTGTCGGTGTGACCCACGAGCTTGTAAGTGCGACCGTCGGTCTCCGGATCCTGGAAGAAGTAGCCGATCTCGTAAATCTGCGGCTCCGACGAGGCCAGGATATCGGCCGATCCGAAATCGAAGGTGATGAGGGCCTCGCCGAATTCGACGCTTTTCTTGTATCCGCGCGTCGTCGTGCCGAAGCGCCGTTTGATATCCGCCGCGCTAATGACGCCCCGCGCCTTATCGGCTTCGGGCGTCAGGAAGAAATCGTCGGATTTCAGCGTGTCGTCTTCGAGTTCTTCTTCCCCCCGCTGAGCGGGCTGGCTGCGCAGGGCGTAGTCTTGCGCCGCCGGTTCCGGCTCGCCAGCCGTCGCGGGGGTCTCGTCCGGCGCGTTGTATTGCGCTGCGCCGCCGGGCCAGTCGTCCGCGCCCGTCGCGCACGCCGTCGCGCCAAGCAGCGCCGCGGCGATCATCAAGCGATATTCGGTCATGATAGTCTCCCCATGGGTTGATTTGATCTGACCACATTAGTCGGAATTGGCCGGCGCGCCAGTAATATGGATCACAGGCGCCGGATCCGGCGCGCCCTGGCGGCCCGGCTCTGCGAAAGTCCGAAGCGCGTGAGTTAGTCCATTGACTTTGTGATTGTTTTTTGCGGGTATGGATCGCGGAAATCGCCGCGATCATCAACGGCGGAAAAAAAGACGGGGAGCAAGCGTCCTGGACCTTGCCGCGCTGATCGACGATCTGGCCCAACCGGCGCCGGGCGACAGCCCGATCGGGGCGGATCTGCGTCTTAGCGGGGACCAGACTAACACCTATTTCACCATCAAGGACGCCCGTGCGGCCGCTCGCGATATCGAGCGCGACTTTGGCGTCGGCGAGATGGGCGATATCCAGAGCGCGGCGAACGCGCACTGGCGACAGGTCGCCGACGGCGCCGCGGCTGCGTTGCGCGAGGCGACCAAGGATTTCGAGATCGCCGTCTGGCTGGTGGAGGCGCTGACCCGGCTTCAGGGTTTCGCCGGGACGGCGGCGGGCTTTTCTCTCTTGAAGACGCTTGTCGAGCGCTACTGGGACGAAGGGCTCTACACGGGTTTTGATCCCGAGACAGACGATCCCGAGGAAAAGGTCGCCGCGCTTACCGCGCTCAACGGTCTTGGCGGGGCCGGCGTTCTCATCCGTCCGCTGAAAATGGCGACGCTGTTCGAAGACGGCGATTATGGACCGGTCGCGTTCTGGCAGTATGAACGGGCCGTCGCCGCGTCGCGTTCAAGCGAGGAGGCGGGCGAGGAGGCTCAGGGGGATGAAGTCCTCTCGCTCGACGAATTCCGCCAGATCGCCGGACGCGCTGCGCCGCAGGCTGTGTCGGCGACATATGCCGACGTGGGCGAGGCGCTGGCCGCCTATCGCGCGCTCATTGCGCTGATGGTTGAAAAGGTGGGCGACGACGCGCCGCCGTCCTCCGACGTCATTTCAACGTTCGAAGACATCCAGCGGGCCTTGCGCGCGCTGGCGCCCTTTTTGAGCGAAGGTCCGGCGGCGTCCGAGGAAGAAGCGGCCGACGACGGGGAGGGGGCGGCGGCGGGCCCGGCCCCGCGCGCCGCCGTCGCCGGCGCCATTTCAGGCCGCGAAGACGCCCTGCGCCGACTTTCGGAGATCGCCGACTATTTCGAGCGGACCGAACCGACGTCGATTATTCCCCTTGCGCTGCGCGACCTCGTCCGCCGCGCGCGCATGCCGCTGACCGAAATACTGCACGAACTGCTTCCCGACGAGCCCGCCGCGCGCGATAATTTTTTGCTTCGCGCCGGCATCCGTCCGACGCACAGGGAGGAATGACGCACGCGTCCGCGACACGTCCGGGGGGAATTCGAAGTCGCGCGCGGGACTGGCGGGAATGGGTTTCGTCGTTGCGCCGGCGATCACAGCGTCGTCTAAGGAACGGCGTAAAGTGTGATCTATGTCCGCCCGTCCTACGGGCGATCGGGTTAGGGTGGATTAGCAGTTTAATCAGCGGAGCGCTTGCCGGAAAGCGGGGCCCGCAAAATCGGGAGAGACTTATGGTCAGTATGCACGACAAGCTGAAAAAGGTTCGCAAGCCGCGCGTTCACATCACGTACGACGTCGAGACCGAAGGGGCGAGCGAGAAAAAGGAGATCCCGTTCGTCGTCGGCGTCATGGGTGATTTTTCGGGCGATCCGACCGAGCCGCTGAAGTCGCTGAAGGATCGGAAATTCATTCAGATCGACCGCGAGAATTTCGACGATGTCATGCGCCGCATGACCCCGGGTCTCAACATGAAGGTGAAGAATACGCTGAAGGGCGACGACAGCGAGATGGCCGTGAACCTGAAATTCTCCTCGATGGAGGACTTCGAGCCGGCTCGCGTCGTCGAGCAGATCGAGCCTTTGAAAAAGCTGATGGAGACGCGCAACAAATTGCGCGACCTGATGGCGAAGGCGGACAGTTCCGAAGAGCTTGAAAACCTTCTGGAACAGGTTCTTCAGAACGAAGAACAGCTTTCCGGCCTGAAATCCGAACTGGGCGTTGAAGACGCCGAAAAAGGGGAGTGAGCGCGATGAGCGAGACTGCAAACGAAACGGGCGCGGCCCCGGAAGCCGAAGCTGCAGAAGAAGCCCTCAGCCTCCTTGACCAGGCGATCGGCGCGACCAAACAGACCGAGCCCGAACGCGTTCAGGAACTGATGCGCACCCTGACCGAAGAGGCGTTGAACGGCACGGTTGCCTACTCGCGCAACCTCACCGTCACCTTCAACAAGGCGATCGAGGAGATCGACCGGAAGATCTCCGAACAACTCGCCGAGGTCATGCACCACGAGAAATTCACCGCCCTTGAGGGCAGTTGGCGCGGTCTTCACTACCTGGTCTCGAATTCCCTGACCAGCGCCGATCTGAAGATCCGCGTCATGAACGCCACGAAAAAGGAGCTTGCGAAGGATCTCTCCAAGGCCGTTGATTTCGACCAGAGCCAGACCTTCAAGAAGATTTATGAGAACGAATTCGGCATGGCCGGGGGCGAGCCCTACGGTGCGCTCATCGGGGATTACTATTTCGGCAACGGGCCGGAAGACGTCGAGCTTCTGCGCAACATGTCGAACGTCGCCGCGGGCGCCTTCGCGCCCTTCATCTCGGCTGCGGACGCCGGCATGTTCGGTTTCGACAGCTTCGGCGAGCTTTCCAAGCCGCGCGATCTGAAGCAGAAGTTCGAGTCGACCGAATATATGAAATGGCGCGGCTTCCGTGAGACGGAGGATTCGCGCTTCGTCACGCTCACGATGCCGCGCGTCCTTGCGCGTGTTCCCTACGGAAAGGAGACGCGCGCGGTGGAGGAGTTCAATTACGAAGAGGCGCCGTTCGACGAGACCGGGGCGCCGAAGCCCATGGAGCACGCCGATTACTGCTGGATGAACGCGGCCTACGCGCTCGGGGCCCGGATGACCGAGGCGTTCTCTGAGACGGGGTTCTGCACGACCATTCGCGGCGCGGAAAACGGCGGCAAGGTCGATAATCTTCCGACACATGTCTTCAAGAGCGACGACGGCGACCTCGACGCGAAATGTCCGACCGAAATCGGCATCACGGACCGGCGCGAGAAAGAACTATCCGATCTTGGTTTCCTGCCGCTCTGCCACTATAAAAACACCGATTATTCGGTCTTTTTCGGCGGCCAGACGACCCAGCGTCCGAAGATCTATGACGAGCCCGCCGCGACGGAGAACGCCGCGATTTCAGCCCGTCTTCCCTACATCATGGCGACCTCGCGCTTCGCCCATTATCTGAAAGTCATGGCGCGCGACAAGATCGGTTCGTTCATGGAGGCGAAAGACTGCGAAAAGTGGCTGAACAAGTGGATCTTGAATTACGTCAACGGCATGGAGGGCGCGAGCCAGGAGTCGCGCGCCCGCTATCCGCTGCGTGAAGCGCGCATTGAGGTCAAGGAGATCCCGGGCTCGCCCGGCGCTTACAACGCGGTCGCCTATCTGCGTCCCTGGCTGCAGTTCGAGGAACTGACGACTTCGATGCGGCTCGTCGCGCGCATCCCCGCGCAAACGAACTGATGCAGGAGGGGAGCGCCACGGGCGGCGCGGCGGACGCCGGCGGTCCCCTCCCGCACGCGTCGGTTGATCCGCTCCGCTCGGAAATCCTGAACCTCGTTTGCACCGGCGCCTCGGGCGGGCGCGCGCGAGAAAACGCCGGCCTCTGCGAATACAGGGATCGGTTTCAGGAATTTCTGGAAACGGATGATGTCGGCCGCGGCCTGTCGATCTGGTTCGGCGATCTCCTGGCGGGACTGTCCGGCGATCGCCTTCGCGCGGCAGTCGACCGCGACGTCGCGGAAATCGACGACCGGATCAGCGAGATCGTCGAAACGGTCATGGCGGAAGAACGCTTCCTGCGCCTGCGCGGCGTCTGGGCCGGCGTCCGCTGGCTCGTGGCGCCGAACGCCACCGGCCGGTCCGCGCGCACGGTGAGCGTGCGCGTCCTGAACGTTTCGCTGAAGGAATTCAATCGCGATCTCACCAAGAGCCCGGAATTCGACCAGACGCAGCTATTCGCCAAAATTCACGATCAGGAATTCGGCATCGCCGGGGGAACGCCCTTCGGCCTGATGATCGCCGACTACGAACTCCAGCACACGCCGCTGCCCGCAGCGGTCGATCCGATCGCGCTCTTGCGCGAGACCTCGCGGATCGCGGCGGCCGCCTTTTGCCCCGTCGTCTTTTCCTCGACGCCGGCGCTCTTCGGCGTTGATCGTTTCGGCGAGCTTGCGCGCCGCGAGAACATTCGCGCGACGTTCGAGCAGGTCGAGTATCAGCGCCTGAAATCGTTTCAGGAAACCGCGAACGCGCGATTTATCGCCATGACGGTCGGCCGTCTCATTTGCCGCACGCCGCTGCGCGGGCGTGCGACGGGCGATTGCGGTTACGTCCACCGGCCCCGCCGGCGCGAAGGCGCCGGAAGCGAAGTCTGGATCGGCGCCGGCTTTGGCGTCGCCCACGCGGCGATCCGGGCCTTCAGCCAGTTCTCCTGGCCGGCCGCGATCCGGGGCGCGCCGGAACGCGACGGCCGCGCGGATATCGCGGGCGGCGTGATCGAGCCGATCGTGGCCGCGCATTTCGCGACGGATCGCCCGGGGATCGCGGCGAAAGTCGGCGTGGAGGCTAGCCTTTCGGATCGGCAGGAAGCGGAGATCAACCAACTCGGTTTTATCGCGCTGCGCCATGCACCGTATACGGAATATAGCGCCGTCTACAACGTCCCCACCATGCTGCGACCGCGATCGTCGAAAAATCCCGAGACGGATTACAGCATGCGCATGGGCGCGATGCTGAACTATGTTCTGTGCGTGTGCCGCTTCGCCCATTACGTGAAAATCATCGTGCGCGACTGGGTCGGTTCCTACCGCAGCGCTGCCGATTGCGAGCGAGCGCTGACCAAATGGATCGACGGCTATTGCATCGCCAGCGACGACGCGGCCTATCGCGAGCGCGCGCGCTTCCCGCTCCGGCGCGCCAAAATCACGGTGAGCGAGAAGGCCGGCGAGCCGGGCGTTTTCTCCTGCGTGATGCAGTTCCAGCCCCATTTCCAGCTGGATTACATCGTCTCGGACTTCCAACTGACGACGAGCATTTCAACCACGGCGGAGGCAGCCTGAGGGGAGAGACATGACGACAGCAGGGAACGGACATCTGGAGGCCGGCGATCTTTCCGGCTGGATCGCGGACTTGGCGGCGGGCGTGAAGGCGGCCCCGTCCGACGCCGGCGCCCGGCTCGCGCTGGCCCAGGCGCTGATGGCGCGGGGCGAACTGGAGCGCGCAGACACCCATCTCGATCTCGCCATGGGCGCGGATCCCGAATGGACCCCGAAAGCGAGCCTCGTGCGCCACCTCCTGAGGGCCCTGAAGGCGCGCGAGGAGGTTTTCGCAGAGGGACGCGCGCCGGAGCTGCTCGCCGAGCCGAGCCCCTATCTGACGGCGATGTTGAAGGCGAACGCCGCGCTGAGGGAGGGCGACGGCGCGGCCGCCGCGGACCTGTTTGAAGAGGCCGAAGCCCTGCGCCCCGCCGTCGCCGGCGAAAAAGACGGGGTCGCGTTCGACGAATTCCGGGACCTTGACGACCGGACCGCCGGCCTGCTCGAGGTGGCGACGAGCAACGGCAAGTATTTCTGGATCGACGTCGCCGCGATCGAGACGCTGAGCATCAAGCCGGCGACAGGCTTCCGCGACACGATCCTTCGCCAGGTCGAACTCGACGTCCGGGGCGGACCGACCGGCGTCGTCTTTGTGCCGACGATCTACTGGAGCGCGAGTGAGGCGCTCGACGACGCTGAACGCCTCGGCCGGACGACGTCCTGGATCGAGCGCGAACGCCCGCCCGTCATCGGGGTCGGCCGGCGTTGCGTTCTGATCGGCGAGGAGGTCAGCGCTTTCGGCGAGGGCGGGACAGAGTTCGAATTCCGCGCGCCGGTCTGACGCCCGTCGCCGTCTGCAAGGGAGGGGGCTTTGGCGCCTGAGATCACGATCCGAAGCTCGCTGCTGGACCGGCTGAGCGATGAAAACGGCGCGGAGGCCGAACGCGGCGGCGCCATGTTCACGCTGAACGAGTTTCGCGAACATATTCGCCGCGACGTCGAGGCGCTGCTCAACGCCCGGCGGCGCTTTCTGCGCTTCGATCCGCGCCAGGAGGAAGTCGCCGCCACGTTCCTGACCTTCGGCGTGCCGGACTTTTCGAATGAAGGCTTTTCCAACAAGGACCATCGAGAAAGGCTGCGTCGCGAGATCGAGCGAACGCTTGCGCGCCACGAGCCGCGCCTCTGGGGGGTCGTCGTCGAACCGATCGACGCGAAGGACCGAAAGATCGACGTCCTGAACTTTCGCGTCACCGCCAATATCCGTCTGGAGGACGGCCCGGAGACGCTGGTCTTCGACACGAAGGTGGAGCCGCTCGACTGGTCGGTCACCGTCGAGGATCGCTGATGAAGGAAGAGCTTCTTCGATACTACACGGATGAATTGCGCTTCATGCGCGAAATGACGGGCGAGTTCGCGAAGGCCTATCCGCGCATCGCCTCCCGCCTGCGCCTGTCGAAGGAGGCCGTCGAAGACCCGCATGTCGAGCGCCTGATCCAGGCCTTCTCGCTTCTGAACGCACGCGTGCGCCTGAAGCTCGACGACATGTTCCCGGAACTGACCGACGGGCTTTTGAGCATCCTCCACCCCCAGTTTCTCGAACCTGCGCCGTCATCGGCCATCGTCGCCTGCACGCCTGAAGCGGGAATGAACGCCGTCCAGCGCGCAAGTCGCGGCGCGCGCATCCTGACCGAAGCGGTCGACGGCGAGACGTGCACCTATCAGACCTGCTACGACGTCGAGGTCGGACCCTACCGGCTCGCCTCGGCGGCGGTTTTCCGCCGCCCGCTGCCTGCGCCGTCGCTGCGCGCCGTCGACGCCGCCCAGGCCTGTCTGCGCCTGCGGCTCGAATGCCTGCAGGAGGGCGCGACCTTCACGGACCTCGCCCTGGATCGGGTGCGGTTTTTCATATCCGCTGAGCCGCGCCTTTCTCACGTGCTCTACGAGCTGATTATGAACAACACGATCGGCGTCGTCTTCGCCGACCACCAGAACGACGGCGCGCCGGTTCTCGCTGGTCCCGGCGCCCTCAGTCCCGTCGGCTTCGGAGCGGACGAACATCTCCTGCCTGCGACGTCTGCGGGCGTCCATGAGTATGAGCTTTTTACCGAGTATTTCGCCTTTCCGGAAAAATTCCTGTTCTTTGAAATCAGCGGTCTCAGCGCGAAGACCCTTCTCGACGCGGGCGGGGCGCTGGAGATCTTTCTCTATTTCGATCAGGCGCCGGAACAGATTGAACGCAATGTGGGCGCGCAGAATTTCCGCCTTTTCTGCACGCCGATCACCAACGCCTTTCGGGCGGCGGCCGAGCCCGTGAGGATCGACGGTCGCGAGGTCGAGCACAGGATCGTGCCGAATGCGCGGCGCGAACAAAGCCTCGAAGTCCTGCGCGTGGAGAGCGTGCGCCTCGCGCGCGGAGCCGGCGATCCCGAACCCGTCCAGCCGTTCTTTTCGATCGGCCGGGAAAGGCGGGCGAAAGCCGGATACTGGCAGGCGCACCGGCGCGCCAGTCTCGGTCCGGGCGGCGGGGACGACGTCTTTCTGTCCTTCGTCTTCGACGGCTCGGAAATCGACCTCCTCGATGCGGATGCGACGCCGCTCGTCGCGTCGGTTGATGTTTTGTGTACGAATCGGGACCTTCCGAACCGGCTGCCCTTCGGGGGCGGCCAGCCCGCCCTGTCGCTGCAGCAGGCCGCGCCCGGCGTCGCCGCCGTCGCCTGCCTGACGGCGCCCACGCGCACGCTGCGGCCGAAGCGGGGCCGCGACGCATATTGGCGGCTGTTGTCTCAGTTGTCGCTCAACCATCTGTCGCTGGTCGACGAGGAGCTTGGCGCGGACGCGCTCAAGGAGATGCTGTCGATCCACGATCATCTCTCAGAGGGGGCGCTGAGCCCGGTCGTTGAGAAAATCCACGCCGTCGCCTCAAGGCCGTCCACGGCGCGCGCCCCGGGCGGCGGTCGGCTTGCCTTGTGCAGCGGCGTCGACGTCGACCTCCATCTTGATGACGAACGATTTTCCGGCAGCGGAGGGTTTCTGCTCATGGCCCTGTTGGATCGGTTCCTCGCGCGCTATTGCGTCATAAACAGTTTTTCGCGGCTGAAGGTGGTTCTGTGGAAGGAGAGGCGAACATTGAGGCGCTTCCCGCCCCGGTCAGGGGAGCTTACGCTCGTCTAGCGCGAAAGCTGGAAGGACGAGGGGCGTCATACGCGTTCTTCCAGGTGATCCGTCTGATAGACGCCGCGCTCCGCGCCGACCGAGGCGAGGCCGGGAGCGCGGAGAGAGGCGGGCCGGCCGACCGGTCGCACGACATCGAACGCGGCGTCGCCGGCGGCGAAGCGCCCCTGCGCCTGCGGGCCGCCCTCGGCGCGCATTATCCCGAAGATGAAATCGCCGCGATCCGCCGGGGCGACGGCGAGAGAGGAAGCGAACTGGAGATTTTCGTCCAGTTTCTCGGCCTTGTCGGGCCGAGCGGCGTATTGCCCTCTCACTACACGGAGTATGCGATCACGCGCCAGCGGCGCGGCGACGACGCCTATGCGGCGTTCCTCGATCTTTTCCATCACCGCACGCTCTCGATATTCTACGCGGCCTGGAAGAAGTACCGCCTGGACGCGAATTTCGAGGCGGGCGCCGGGGAAGGCGGCGATCCTGTCTCGAGCGTCATCGCCGCGAGTTTCGGTCTTTACGGAGAGCATTTGCGCGACCGGCTCGGCGTGCGCGACGTTTCGCTTTACGGCTATTCCGGCCGGCTGGCTCGGCGCGCGAACGTGCAAAGCCTCGCGGGCGTCCTCGGCGACGCGCTCGGCGCGTCGGTCGACATCCGGCCGTTCATCGGCGGATGGACCGCCATCGCGAGCGAGGACCAAAGCGCGATCGGCGCAGGGGGCGCTGCGGGCTGGAACCGCCTTGGCGAGACAGCGGTCGTCGGCGAAAAGTTCTGGGACGTGCAGCGCAAGTTCCGTATCGAGATCGGTCTGCTGTCGTGGAGCGACTTTGTCGCGCTTTTGCCCGGCGAGCCCAAGCACAAGCGCGCGAGCGACCTCGCGCGCTTCGCTGCGGGACCGAGTCTCGAATTTGACTTCGCCATCCGGCTGGATCGGGAAAGCGCGCCGCCCCTGCGTCTCGGCGAGCGAGCGTTTCGGCTCGGCTGGTCGACCTGGCTGCCGAGCGATGACCAGCGGCGGCGCGAGCTGGTCGCTATCGTCCCTTCGCGGTCGTGAAAAATCGCACCCCGGATCGCGAGCGGTCAGCGGCGGGCGCCGAAAGGACTCGCCATTCGGGCGCCGCTTTGGGACTGTCAAAAAAATTCAGCGTCGGGACGCCTTTTGTGATGTTCGGCACATCGTGTTCCGCCGCGGAACTCTACCTTTTTGAATGTCGGCGGCGAGCTCTTGAGCGGGCCCCGGCGTGACGAAGCGAAAGGCCGGCATTGACGGCGCGGGCGAAAGCGCGACGCGGACCGGCCCCAGGGTTTGAGCCACCACCAGAACGGCGTCGGTTGCGGCGCCCCTAGAGAAAGGAAAAAGGGGGAAACATGACGACCTTGGATCTGCGTTCGCTCGTTTCGCGCTGCAACGCGCGCTGCCGGGAAGCTCTGGAAGCGGCGGCGGGCCTGACGCTCTCGCGCACGCACTACAATATCGAAATTGAACATTGGTTCCTGAAGCTGATGGAAGCCGAAACCGGCGATGTCGCCGCCGTCCTGCGACATTTCCAAATCGACGCCGGACGGCTCGCCGCCGACCTCGAACGCGGGCTCGACCGCATGAAGACGGGCAATGGTCGTCCGCCCTCGCTGTCGCCGCATCTTGTGAAACTGGTGCGAGAGGCGTGGATGATCGCTTCGCTGCAGTTCGGCGCGAACGAGATCCGCTCCGGCCATGTTCTGGCCGCCCTCGTCAGCCATGACGATCTGAAATTCAACGCCGCGGACGCGTCCTCGCAATTCGCCGGCGTTCCCGCCGAGACGCTCATCGAACATTTCGACAAGATCACGTCAGCCAGCGACGAAGCCGCTGCGGGCGGTGAAAAGGCGGCGCCGGCCGCGGGGACGGCCCCGAAAGCCGGCGGCGCGCTCGATAAGTATACGATCGACCTGACCGCCCGCGCGCGCGCCGGGGAGATCGACGCCATTATCGGGCGCGATGCGGAAATCCGGCAGGTCATCGACATCCTCACGCGGCGCCGCCAGAACAATCCGATCCTCACCGGCGAGGCGGGCGTCGGCAAGACCGCCGCCGTCGAAGGCTTTGCGCTGAAGATCGTCGCCGGCGACGTTCCCGACGCGTTGAAATCGGTAAGGCTGCTTTCTCTTGATCTGGGCCTTCTTCAGGCCGGCGCCGGCGTGAAGGGCGAGTTTGAAAACCGCCTGAAATCCGTGATCGAAGAGGTGAAGACGTCGGCGCAGCCCATCGTGATGTTCATCGACGAGGCGCACACGCTAGTCGGGGCGGGCGGTTCCGAAGGCCAGGGCGACGCGGCCAATCTGATGAAGCCGGCCCTGGCGCGCGGCGAGATGCGCACGATCGCGGCGACCACGTGGGCGGAATACAAGAAATATTTCGAAAAGGATCCCGCGCTCACCCGGCGGTTCCAGGTCGTGAAGATCGAGGAGCCTGATGAGGAAGTCGCCATACAGATGATGCGCTGCCTGACGCCGGTGCTCGAACAGCACCACGGCGTGCGGATCCTCGACGAAGCGGTGGAAGCCGCGGTTCGCCTGTCGCGCCGGTACATGCCGGGCCGTCAGTTGCCGGATAAATCCGTAAGCCTGCTTGACACCGCCTGCGCGCGCGTTTCCATGAGCCGGGCGGCGACGCCCGGCGCGGTCGAAGACGCGATCCGCCGCGTCGATCTCCTCGACGTCGAACTGCGCGTGCTTGAACGCGAGGCGGCGAGCGGCGGCGATCACGCCGAGCGCATCGCGGAGGTCAAGGTCGCGCGCGAGGCCGCGGTCGGCGAACGCGAACGCCTCGAGGCGCAGTGGCGTTCGGAATCCGAAATCGCCGCCGCCCTCTCGAAGCTGCGCGAGCGGGCTGAAAACGGCGACGGCGCGGAAGATGCGGACGGCGCCGCGCTTCTCGGCGAACTGATGGAAAAACGCGGCGCGCTCGCCGCGACCCAGGGCGAAAGCCCCCTCGTCTTCGAAGTTGTCGACCGCAACGCCGTCGCCGACGTTCTCGCCGGCTGGACCGGCATTCCCGTGGGACGGATGGCGAGCGACGACATCCGCAACGTCCTGTCGCTGGAAGACCGCCTCGGAGAACGCATCCGCGGCCAGGACCACGCGCTGACAGCGATTTCCGAGGCGATGCGTCTGTCTCACGCAAAATTGACCGACCCGAGGAAACCTATCGGCGTCTTCCTGATGTGCGGGACGAGCGGCGTCGGCAAGACCGAAACCGCCC
>CAZBOC010000015.1:0-10420 GCA_964493225.1 uncultured Caulobacterales bacterium
ATGCGGTGGGGGCGAGTGCGGCGAGCGCTGGAAGGCCGCCGGGCCCCGCCGACGCGCCGCCCAGCGCCGCGTCTATGGCGAAGGCGTGCACGACGACGCCCGGGACCTTGCCTTGCGGCGCGAGGTCGGCCGGCTCGACGGGAGAGCGCAGCGCCGCATGGCGCAGCGGCGTCGCGATCCAGTCCCCGCTATAGGGCGTGATCCGACCGACGAGAATGATCTTGTCGCGCAGCCACTCGTCCGGGATCAGGTCGATTTGCGCGGCCGAATAGGTCGCGAAGGGCCAACCTCGGTCCGGCGACATGCGAACGGGCAGGCGCCGCGCGGTTTCGGGAATTTCCTCCACGCCCGCCGCGTCGAGCACCGCCGCCGCGAAAGACCGCGCGCGCCCGGCGAGGCCGTAACGCGCGGCGCGCGCGACGTCGTCGGCCCCGTCGAGGCAGATCACCCCGTGGCCGATCGAAAGATGCGGGGCGAAGGGCTCGATGATCCGGCCTGCGTCTCCCACGGGACCCGCGCCGCCGCCGCAGAACGCCCGCCGCGCAGGGCCGCCGGGATCGACGACGGCGACGGCGGGCGTTTTCGCCCGCGCCAGCGCTTCGGCGAAACGAAGATCGCCCGTGACGTCGCTCGGCCGGTCGAAGAGAATGTCGAAAGCGACGACGCGCGGACCGGCCTTGTCAAGTCTCTCCAGTACAGACGCGAGAAAAATCCGGTTTATTGGTGATATGTAAGGCAGGTCCGCCAAAGTCTCGTCATCGATGGCGACGATGATGACGTCGTCAGACAGGGGAGAAAGATGGGAAAGATGCGAAATCCGGTAGTCGGCGAAATGGTTCTCAAGGGCGCGCAGCGGCGCAGCGACCCCGACGAGCAGGGCGGCGGTCGTCGCGGCGACCGCCAAAAGCGCGCATTCGCGCGCCCGTTTGGCGGTCTCGCCGGCTTGTCCACGTCGCGACACGACATTACTCCAGACGGTTCGGGGGCCGAGCATATCCCGGGATCGCAGACGGCCACAAAGCCGGCGAGCGCGGCTGGCTCTCGCGCGGCGCGCCTCTCATCGATGCTCTTTGCAACACTGATCTCGGCGGCCGCCGCCGCGGGATCGCCTGGCGCCGTCGTGATTGACAGTTCCTCTCCCGATTATGCGCGCGGCGACGCGGTCGGCGCGGGCGCATCGCTGTCGCTTCGCGCGGGCGAAAGCGTGACGGTGCTGCATCGCTCGGGCGCGGTTCGAACCTTCCTCGGGGCCGGGGCCCACCCGATAGACAGTCCGGCCGATGCGCGCGCCTCGGCCGCCACCAGCGCCATGGCCGCGCTCGTCGCCACGACCGAGCGGCCCGCGACCGGCGCGACGCGCGGGCGCCATGGCGGCGCCTGCGAAGCTGTCGAGACCGCGGACCCGCAAGCGGTCGCGGCGTCCTGCGGGCGAACGCTCGCGGAGGGCGACGACGCGCCGGAGCTGAGCCTCGCCTTTTCGGCCCCGATCAGCGCCTATTCGCCGGGAGCGGCCATGCGTCTGCAGGCGTCGACGAATTTCGACGCATTCCTCGCCTGTGAGATCGCTCCGGCGGACGCGGGCGCGGATCCCGCCACCGTCCGGCTCGGTTTTGACGCCCATGGCGCCGCCCGGCTTTCGCGAAATGTCGCGATCTACGCGCCCGTCCGAGGGGGCGCGCCGCTGCGCGCGCCCGAGGCGCCGGGCCGGTACGCGCTTTCCTGCGACGCCTTCGACGAGACCGTCTGGAAGACGCTCGCCCGCGCGCTCGACGAGATCGGAACGGCGACGCCGCCCTATCCGGAGTGGCGGCGCATGGCGGCGCGGTACGCTGAAATCTCGCGCTCTTCCCATGCGATCGTTTCGTTGAGCTTCACCGTGAGCCATTGAAGGCGCGGCCGGCGGCGCTCGCCGGCCCAATCCTCAACCGAAATCCGGCACGAAAATAAAGTCCCCGCCCTCGTGGCCGGACAGGACCATATCGGCGAAGACGGGCTCCTGATCCAGATTGACCGCAAGGGCGTTGGCGACGACGACCTGCCGGATTCGGCTGAAAAGATTGCGCGCCAGCGTAACGTCGTCGGTGTCCGCGAGCGCGTTGATGAAGGCGCTTGCGAAGAGAGAGTGACCGTTGCCGACGCTGTCGGCGACGGGCTTCAGGCCGCCGGCCGTCATCACGACGCGGCTCTTTTTCGCGGCCTGCATCATCAAAAACTTCTCGCGCTTTTCCGCCACAGCGTCGGGATTAAGCCGTTCGACCATGGCGCGCGCGAAGGCCCCCGAATAACAGCTGTCTGCGACGACGAGCACTTTGCGCACCCTGAGCGTGCTGAGATAGTCGTTGATGGTGTGGGACGGGACGGAATTCACGAAGTTTTCGGCGATGGAATCAACCGGCTCCCAATAGCCCGTCCTGGCGTCATCGCTGTATCGTCCATGACCGGCGTAATAGATCAGCAGATTGTCCTCCTTGCCGAGAACGCTGCGCATTTCTTCGATCGCAAGCAACAGGTCCGCGCGGTTCGCGTCCAGGAGAATCTTCGTCTTGAAGCCGTAGCGCTCCCGCAGGATCTGGCCGATGCGCTTGACGTCGTTATGGGGCGTTTCAAGATCGACCCAGTTCGGGTCCGCGTAATTCGCGTTGCCGATGAGGATGGCGTGGTACTCGCCGAACTCGATCCTCATGCTCTTGCTGTCCACGTCGATCGCGTTCGGGTCGCGCGACGAAGTGCGCAACGAGCGCCTGTTGCCGGCGATGATCGCTTCGAGTTCGCTGAGCTTGGCCTTGGCCTCCGCCGCCTCCGCTTCCAGGCCCGCCAGCTTCGTTTCTCGTTCGTTCACCGACCTTTCGCGTTCGGCGAGGATTTGCGCGCGCTGTTCGACCGCCGCGGTTTTCGCCGCGAGATCGGCTTCGGCGCGTCTCAGGGATTTCGCTTTGCTATCGACCTCGGAGCGCTCCGAGGCGAGGCTGTCGCGTTCAGCCCGGAGCTCGGCGCGATCTTCGGCGAGGGCGCGTTTTTCCCTGTCGAGTTTCCTGAGGGCCTTCGATTTCCGCTGGTCGTCCGCGGAGAGCCGCCGCGCGCGCTCGGCCAGCGCCGCTTCCGTCTCGTCTAGGCGTTCTTCGCGCTCGGCGAGCGCCCTGCGCTCCGCGTCGAGCCGCGCCTCGACGCCGGCGAGATCATCGGCGAGCGCGGCCTGCTCGGCGCGCGCGACGTTGAACGCCGCCAGTTCCTTCGCGAGGCTGGCGCGCCGGGCGGCCAGATCGGCTTTTTCCCGCGCAATCTCGACCTCGCGCACCTTCAGCGCGGCGGCGTCCTCGACGCTGGCCTCCTCGGTTCTCGCAAGCGCGTCGGCGAGGCCCGCCTCTCGGTCCGCGAGCGCTTTTTCGCGCGCAGCGACGTCGGCCAGTTTCTCGTCAAGGGCTGACCTCGCTGAGGCGAGGTCTTCGGCGGTCCGCGCATTGGCGGCGAGGGCGCGCGCTTTTTCATCCTCAAGGCGGCGCACGCGCGCGCGTTCGGCGGAAAGCTCAGCGCGCAGCGCGTCGAGCGCCGCGGCCTGGTCGTCGAGCGCGGTTACGGTTTCGACCTCGCGGGCGAAAGCTTCGTCGGCCTCGGCCTGCGCGGCCCGGAGTTTTTGCGCCTTTTCGGCAAGCGCGGCTTCTTTCGCGGCAAGCGCCGCGCGCTCGCGCGCGATGTCGGTTTCGACGGCGCCGACTTCCGATAGCGCCTGCTTATAGGCGTCGAGGGCGGCTGCGTTTTCCGCGCGCGCCGCCGCGAGTTCGCCCGTCACCGCCGCGACCGCGTTCTGCGCGTCATCGAGGGCCGCCTCCCGGTCGCGCAGCTCCGCCTCGAGCCGGTCGCGATCCTGCAGCGCGTCGGCCAACTGCGCCTCGAGCTCCCCGACCGTCGCCTCGAGACTTCGGATTTCCGATTGCAGCTCCGCGAACCGAACCGCGTCCCCGATCTCGGCCGTATCCAATCCGTATGCCTTGCGGTACCAATCGCTCGCCTTGGCCTTGTCGGCTGCAACGCCGAGGCCCTCTTCGTGGATGCGGCCGAGATTGAACATCGCGGCGACGTCGCCCTGTTCGGCCGCGCGTTCATACCAGAGCTTTGCGAGCGCGTAGTCCGGCGCCCCGCCCCGCCCGCGTTCGGCCAGCTCGCCGACGATGAGTTGCGCCTTCGCGTCGCCATCCATGGCGAGCGGCATCCAGACGTCGAACGAGGCGCCGGTGTCGGCGCGGTCGACGGCCACGTATTCGCCGCCGCGCGCCTCGCATTCGCCCGCCGAGAGGCGCGCCGGGCGGCGACGTTCGATCCAGCGCGCATGGCGGCCGAGCTGGCGAACCCTTCCCGGCAAAAGGCAGTCGACGACCGTCATGCGGTCGACGATCTCTTCGGCTTTCGCCGTGCGCTTCGCCATGGCGGCGATGGGCCGGACCGGGACCGCCAGCGCGAAAGCCGCAGCGACCAGCGCCGCCTTGCGCCCGAGAACGCTCCATCGCCCGAGTTTCGGGGATCCGCTGCGGTCCCGCCCGCACTTATCGCTCGTTTCCATAACCCGATCTCCTTAGCCTCTTGCGTCGCGACGCGCCTTCCGCCCTTTCACCGCGACCGCCCGACGCCGCTCCCAGCACCGCCGGCGCAGAAGTTTGCGTTGGTTCCCAACGGGCGTCGCTGCGAAGCCAGCCGCAGGCGCGTCGAGGGATACATCGCCGTCGTTCGATGGTATAGCTCTACATGTTCTGGAGCTGTGACGTTCGGCACACCGGCCGCGAGCGGATGGTTTAGGCTGGCGAACATCGCTAGGGCGTCTGTTGGGACGATCAGATTTTCGGCTACTAAAAAGGGGGATGTCATGAATGACGTCATTTGGCGCGCGCGCAGCGCGCAATCGTTTCGTTGCGTACTTCTTTACTCCGCTGCCGGAGCAAGCTTTGCGAGCACGCAGGCGTCCGCCCAGAGCAGTCAGGGGGGCTCCCTGCCGGAGCCGACGCAAAGCCTGCTCGACACCTTCATCAGCGTCGTCAACGAGAACACGTCGAACCCGCAGCTGACGTCGCTCGCCGACCGGATTGTCGCGATCTGCCCGCAACTGACGTTGCAGTTCGACCCGGATTTTGATCCGACGAATCCGGAATTCGACACGTCGGTCGACGCGGGGCGCGAAGCGGGCACCGCGCAGGGCGACCTCGTCGGGCGTTGCACGGCGGCCATCGAAGTCGCCAACGGCGTCGTGGACGGCGTCGCGCCAAGCTCGGTTATCGGCGCGCTCGAGCAAATCGCCGGCGAGGAAACGATCGCGCTCGACGCGGTCGTCGCCGGCACCGTGCGCCCGCAAACCCAGGCGATCGCGGCGCGGGTCGCCTCCTTCAGCGTCGCGCCGGCGACACGCCTGGCCTTCCGCACGCAATGGTCCGCGCCGGTCAGGTTCGCCGACGCCTCGGACGCCCTCGGTTATCAGAGCGACGCAGGCAACGGCGGCTTCGGAACCGAAGGCGAGATCGGCCGCGGCTTCAGCGGCTTTCTCACGGGCTACTACTTCACGGGCGATCAGGATCCCACATCCCTCGAATCCGGCTTCGACTTTGACGGCTATTCGATCACCGGCGGAATCGACAAGATGTTTTCGGACAAGTTCGTTTTAGGCCTCGCGGGCGGCTATACGGACACGGAGATCGACTTCGACGACGCCGCAGGCGGCATCGAAACCGAGGCCTATTCCATATCCGGCTACGGCGTCGCCAACCTTTCCGACGCGCTCCAGGCCTCGCTCATGACGAGCTACAGCTTCGTAGACTATCGCTCGGAGCGCAACATTTCCTACAGCGACGGGCGCGACGTCATCGACCGAACCGCCGTCGGCGAGACCGACGCGACCCAGTTCGCGATCACCGCCGCAGCGAACTACACGTTTCAGTCTGGACCGATCAGCTGGGGCCCGACGGCGCGCTTTTCCTATTTGCGCCAGCATGTCGACGGCTTTGAAGAAACCGGCGCCTCGGGACTTGATCTGGCGTATAACGACGAACGCAGTTTCAGCGTCACATCAGGCCTCGGGCTGAACGCGGCCTACACGGCGAGCACGTCGGCCGGCGTGTTCACCCCTTACGTGCGCGCCGAGTGGGAGCACGAATATGACGACGACGCGCGCGTCTTCTCCGTGCGCTACGTCGCCGACACCTTCGCGGAGACGATCGCAAATCCCGCGGCCGTGGTCGTCACCGACGCGCCGGACCGCGACCGCGCGCGCATCGGCGCCGGCGTCGCCGCGCAATTTCGCCGGGGCGTTTCGGGATTTGTCGACTACGAAACCGTTGTCGCGCTCGAGAACGTCTCCTCGCACACGATTTCGGCCGGACTGCGGGTTGAATTCTAGGCGCGCCTGGCGGCGGGGCGCCCTTCGCCGGCCCATAGAGAGGCGCGCCCGCGCAAGGCGCTGCGAAAACGGATTGTCTTTCCGTTTTCGACCCTCGATACTGGCCCTCCCGCGGCGTGCGGGAGAGCGTCCGTCACTGCGGACCTGGACCGTTGAAAGAACGCCGCCCCATGAAGGGAGGCCGGTCCCCATGAAGCAACGCCAGGCGGCATTGATCGCCGTTCTGCTCACAACCGCGTGCGGACAATCCGATCCGGAGCCCGAAGCGCTTGCGCAGGGAGCCGCGGATTTTCAATCGCAATTGCTCGAGCGCCTGATCGCGGCCGAGCCCGGCGACGTGATCGAAATTCCGGAGGGTCTACATGAATTCGACCGCAGCCTGACCCTGACCGTCGACGGCGTGACGATCCGCGGCGCGGGAATGGACAAGACCATACTCAGCTTCAAGAACCAGATCGCCGGCGCAGAAGGCCTGCTCGTCACGGCGAGCGATTTCCTGATCGAGGACCTCGCCATTGAGGACACGGTCGGCGACGCCCTGAAAATCAACGAGGGCGACAACATCACAATTCGCCGTGTGCGGACGGAATGGACAAACGGTCCCGACACGGACAACGGGGCGTACGGCATCTACCCGGTTCAGACCACCAATGTTCTTATGGAGGGCAATGTCGCCATCGGCGCGTCGGACGCGGGGATCTATGTCGGGCAGTCGAAGAACGTGATCGTGCGCGACAATCGCGCCGAACGGAACGTCGCCGGCATCGAAATTGAAAACACCGTGAACGCCGATGTCTACGCCAATGTCGCAACCGGGAACACCGGCGGCATTCTCGTCTTCAATATGCCGCAGCTGAAACAGGCCGGATACGGAACGCGGGTCTTCGACAACGACGTATTCGAAAACAATACGAAGAACTTCGGTCATCCGGGCACCCCGGTCGCAAGCGTGCCGGCGGGATCGGGCGTCGTCATCAACTCCAATGACGGCGTGGAGATCTTCAACAACCGGATCGCCGATCACAAGACGAGCAACATCATCATCTCCAGCCTCTATTCCACCGGATACTCCGACAGCGCGATCAGCGAGAGCTTCGACGCTTATCCCGAGGGCGTCTTCATCTACGACAACACGCTCTCCGGGGGCGGCGACGCGCCGGACGGCAACGATCTGAAGCTCCTGAAAATCGCCAAGTTCGGGCTCAACGGCTCCCTGCCGGACATATTGTGGGACGGTTACATGGACGAGGCCAAACTGGTCGACGGGGCGTTGCCGGACGAATTGCGCATCTGCGTGCGCAACGGCGAAGCGCAGGTCCTCAACGCCGACGGCCCGAACGGATACAAAAACCCGCGCATCGAGGACGGCGCCTTCGACTGCGCGCTGGAGAAACTGCCGCCGGTTGAATTCACGCGCAGCTGAGCGGGAGCGACGCGGTGTTTTCCAGGCGCGGACCGAGGGCCATCCTGCTTTGCATCGCGCTCGCGGCGCTTTTCGCGGGTTGCGGGCGCAAAGAGGACGACGGGCCCTTCTTCCATGCGGAGGAAAACCCGGCGCTACTGAGCGACTGGGGTCTTTTTTCCGTAGACGGCGCATTGACTTTGACCGACGGCGTCGTCCCTTATGATCTGAACACGCCGCTCTTCACCGACTACGCCCACAAGCTGCGCGCCGTCTGGGCGCCGCAGGGCCAGCCCGCCGTCTACCGCGACGGCGACGTCGTCGAGTTTCCCGTCGGGACGGTGATCTCGAAAACATTCTATTATCCCGTTGAAAGCGGCGGCGCAGGTTTCGACGGCCGCGTTCTGAAGGCCGACTATGAAACCGGGCGCGTCGGATCCGCCCTCAGCGATCTCTCCCGCGTCCGGCTCGTCGAAACGCGCCTCCTTGTCCGTCGGGAGGTCGGCTGGGACGCGGCGTCCTATGTCTGGAATGACGAACAGACCGACGCCCTCCTGACCCGCATCGGCGACGCGCAGCGTCTCACCCTGATCGATCCGCAGGCGGCGGATGGCGCGGGCGAGAAGACGCCCTTCACCTATATCGTGCCGAACGAAAACCAGTGCGCCGGCTGCCATGCTCCGAACAACACGACCCGAGCGATCTCGCCCATTGGCCCGAAGCCGCGCCATCTGAACAAGGACTTCGCCTATGCGCAGGGCGTCGACAATCAGCTCGCAGCCTGGCGCGCACGCGGGCTCCTGACCGGTTTCGCCGACCCGGCGGCCGCGCCGCGCAACGCCGACTGGCGCGACGAGGCCGCGCCCATCGATCGACGCGTGCGGGCCTATCTGGATGCGAATTGCAGCCATTGCCACAACCCCGAGGGGCCCGCCGACACTTCCGGACTGACGCTCGAGCCGGACGCGCGGCCGGGGCCGCAGACGGGCGAATGCAAATTGCCGATCGCGGCCGGTTCGGGCACCGGCGGAAGACGCTACGGGATCGCGCCCGGCGCGCCCGAAGCGTCGATCTTCGTCTTCCGCATGGCCTCGACGAAGCCGGACGAAATGATGCCCGAACTTGGACGCTCGCTCGCCCATGACGAAGGCGTCGATCTCATCGCCCGATGGATTGCGGCGATGGACGGCGATTGCGGTTGAGCGTGATCACGTTTGCGAGGCCGGCGGCGGCCAAGCCGTCCCTTCGGCTCAGCCCAAGTCCCCCTCCCCCGGACCGCGCGCCGGTCTCTAGGTTCCGCCAGTTGCGCCGCGCCCGGCGCATGCGAGGCTCCGGCGATAATCAACCGGATCAAATGAGGAGCCCCCCATGAACAGATTGTCAGGAAAGGTCGCGCTCATCACGGGCGGCACGTCGGGAATCGGCGCCGCGACCGTTCGCCGATTCGCCAAGGAGGGCGCGAAGGTGGTCTTTACGGGATCGAACCGCCAAGCGGCCGCCGAAATCGCCGACGAAACAGGCGCCCTGTTCGAGACCCAGCGTGTCGAGCAAGCCGACGCCTGGCCGGGTCTGATGCGCAAGATCACGGAGACTTTCGGACGCCTCGACGTCGCCTTCGCCAACGCCGGTCTCGAAGGCGGCGATACGGATATCGAGAACGTCTCGATGGAGGCCTGGGACAAGATCGTGGCCGTAAACATGACGGGCCCGATGCTCACCGCCAAGCATGCGATCGCGCTGATGAAGGAGAACCCGGAAGGTCCCGGCGGATCGATCATTCTCAACTCGTCGATGAACGGCATTCTGGCCCTGCCGGGCAATGTCGGTTACTCGACCACGAAGGGCGCGCTGCGGCTATTGGCCA
Organism: uncultured Caulobacterales bacterium; assembly: GCA_964493225.1. Lineage (GTDB taxonomy): Bacteria > Pseudomonadota > Alphaproteobacteria > Caulobacterales > Parvularculaceae > JAJFFW01. The sequence continues at coordinate 9,643 of CAZBOC010000015.1, forward strand.
AATCCGTCGCCGTTCACTGCGCGCGCACTGGGCTGAAGATCCGTTGCAACTCGATCCATCCCGGCGTCGTCGAGACGGCTCTGATCCAGGGGGCGATCGAGGCCTCCCCTGATCCGGGCGCCGCGCGCGGCGTGCTGGAGGGGCTGTCTCCCCTGAAACGCATGGGGACGCCGGAAGAGATCGCCGGACTTTGCGTTTATCTCGCAAGCGACGAGGCCGCGTTCGTCACAGGTTCCGAATACGTGATCGACGGCGGTTCCACGGCGGGGCTCGTGGGCGTTTGAGAGCTCGGCCGAGGCGCTGCTCGGCCCGCCCCGGCGTCAAAGGCCGAGGACAGTCTTTGCGATGATGGAGCGCTGCACTTCGTTCGTGCCGCCGAAAATTGTCCAAGCGCGACTGTTGAGGTATTTCGGCGCCGCCAGCTGCGCGGCCTCGCCATCCAGGGGCTCGGGCCGTTCGTTGCCGTAAAGCGGTCGCTGGGTTTCGAGATTCAGACCGTAATAACCGGCGACGGTAAGCGCCGCGGCGTCGACCTTCTGCCTGAGGCTGGAGGCGGTCAGCTTCACCACGGAGGTCGCAGGGCCCGGCGGACGGCCCCGGGCCACGTCCGCGAGAATGCGCAGCTCCGTCGTCTCCAGCCCCTGGGCCTCGAGCTCGATGCGCGCGAGACGGCGTGCGAATTCCGGATCATCGCCGAAGCTGCGGCCGTCGCAGTCCGGCGTCGCGCGGGCACCCCAGCGGAAGACGGACAGATGAACGCGAAAGAATGGGACCGAGC
>CAZBOC010000015.1:10430-19500 GCA_964493225.1 uncultured Caulobacterales bacterium
TCGCGCGGGCCCGCGCTCGAATGCGTGCGATATCAGCGAGTAACTTGGGTCCGAAGCACGAGCCGCCGCGCTCGTTCTCAAGCAGGAATTTCGCAATCGTCCAGCCTTCGCCCTCGGCTCCGACAAGGTTTTCCGGTCCCGCCTCGGCGTCGTCGAAGAAAACCTGATTGACTTCGTGGTCGCCGGCGAGGCCGGGGATCGGCCGTATGCTGACGCCCGGCTGACGCAAGTCGATCAAGAGGAAACTTATGCCCTTCTGGGGCTTGACCGTCGGATCGGTGCGCACGAGCGCGAAGATATGGCTCGCATGGTGGGCGTGCGTCGTCCAGATCTTTGATCCGTTTACGATGTATCGTCCGTCCCTGAACTCCGCCTTCGTCGTCAGGCTCGCCAGGTCGGATCCGGCTCCCGGTTCGGAGAACCCCTGACACCAATAGTCCTCGCCGGTCTGAATGCGCGGCAGGATCCTTTCTTGCTGTTCGCGCGTTCCAAAGGCGCAGATTACCGGTCCGAGCAATCTGAGGCCAAGCACCGGCAGGCTCGGGGCGTCGGCGAGCGCGCATTCCTTCTCGAAGATGTATTGCTGCGTCGGCGTCCATCCCGTTCCGCCAAAGTCGACGGGCCAGTGGTGAACGAGCCAGCCTTTCTCGTGCAGAATGCGCTGCCATTCCATGGCGATATCGGGCTCGACGAAAACGGAGGGCGTAGCCCGCGCTCCGGCCCGGAGCCGTTCCGGAAGTCGTTCTCTCAGAAAGTTGCGCACCTCGTCGCGAAACGCGCGTTCATCGTCAGTGAGCGTCAATTCCATCACGACATCTCCTTCGCGCTTCGCCCTAGCAGCAATCAACCGCCGGCGCGGCTGGAAGAAACATCAGGCTCGTCGACCGGCGGCGGCGAGTTCGTCGACTGCGACCGAACCCAGGAAACCGAGCTGTGCGGCCTTGAAGACCGTCTGGCTCCGGTTGACCGCGTCGAGCTTCACGGCCGCATTGTGGATATGAAACCGGACGGTGGCGCAACTGCGCGAAAGGACCACGGCGATCTCCTGGTCCGTCTTGCCGACGGCGGCCCAGGTAAGGCATTCCACCTCCCGCTTGCTGAGCTTGCAGTTTGCCGGGATCCAGGCGCGACGGTCCATCGCCTTGACGTATCCGCCGACGAACCGCTTCGAAAGATCCTCGAGGATGTCGGCGCAGGCGGCGAATTCGGCGCTGAGATCATCCTGATCGGGATCGGGCGGCGAAAAACTTACCGCGCCGATCTGTCCGAACGGAAGATGCACCGGCGCGCAAATGACCGAGGCGGCGCCGACGAAGTCGACAAATTTCGAGAGGTCGATCTCGTCAAGCAGTTTGTTCGGCTGCCGCGGAAAAAACCCTTCCGCGTTGCACCAGAAAGCCTCTCCCTCATACCGGCAGGCGCGAGGCAAGGGGGAATTGAGCGCGACGAGCGGGCGTTTCCACCATGCGTTTTCCGCGTCCGGCCAGCCGAAGACGTCGCGCGCGAGGACCGCCCCTCCCGCGTCCGTCATCGGCGCTTTGGAGGCTAGATTTGCGGTCGGCGCAACCTGGAACCCGCCGAGCGCATGGGCGTAGTCGCGCAGCGCCTCGGCGGCGCCGCGGATGTCGTCGGCGCAGGTGACAGCGGTCAGCGCCGGGTCATAACGCGACAGAGCGTCGGGATCGATCGGCATAGCTCATCCTCCCATTCTTAAGCCCCTGTTCTCCGGCGCCTTTTGACGAACCATACCACGCAACGGGCCGGAAAAGAATGACCGCCCTAGCAAAAGCGGGAGGCGCGTCGGGCCCCTCCGATCTGGTCTAATCGCAAGATCGACAAAGACGGTCGGCAGCGGTCCGAGCCGGCGGCGGTCGAGGGACGCCGATGGATTTTCAGCAAAGCGACGAACAGGTCCTCCTCTCCGGGACCGTGGAGAAATTCACCCAAGCCAGGTATGGCGGCGGTCAGCGCGAGGCCTATCTCAAGGAGCAATGCGGCTTCGATCCGGACGGATGGCGCATTATGGCCGAGACCGGTCTTTTCGCGCTTCCTTTCAGCGAAGATCGCGGCGGGCTCGGCGGTAAGCTTGGCGATTTTATCACCGTCATGCGACCCTTGGGGCGCAGCCTCGCTGTCGAGCCCTACCTCGCCGGCCCGGTTCTCGCCGGTTCCCTCATCGACCGCATCGGCGACGAAGCCCAGGCCGGTCGCTGGATTCCGCGAATTGTCGACGGGAGCGCCCATATCGCCCTCGCCCACACGGAAAAGTCCGCGCGGTTTCGTCTCGACCACGTCGACGCGCGCTTCAGGGGCGAAGGCGAAGCGGCGGCAATCAGCGGAAAGAAGACTTTCGTCATGGGCGCGGGCGCGGCGCAGGCTTTTATCGTCTCGGCGATCCCCGCCGACTGGTCCGAGGACGGCGCCGCACGCGCGCAGGCCATCCGCTTTTTCATCGTTGGCGCCGACTCGGACGGGATAACGCGCCGTATTTATCGCCTCACGGACGGCTCGGTCGCCTGCGAACTCGACTTGTCGAACGCGGCAGCGGTTCGCCTCGGCGGAAAATACGGCGACCTTGAGGCGGTCGCAGCGCGTGTTCGCGTCGCGGCTTGCGCCGACATGCTCGGCGTGATGGAAATGCTCTTCGACGCGACCCTCGACTACGTCAAGACGCGCAAGCAATTCGGTCAGCCGATCGGCCAGTTCCAGGTCATCCAACACCGGCTCGCCGATCTTTACGCAGCGCTGGAATTCTCCCGCTCGCACGTCCATCGCATGGCGGGGGCCGACATCGAGCAAGAAGAGGACCGGCGAATGATCGCCGGATCGAAGTCCTTCATATCGCAGGCGGCGATGACGCTGGCCGAGGAAGCGGTTCAGCTCCACGGCGGCATGGGCGTCACGAGCGAATTGCCGATCGGGGACGGGCTGAAGCGCATCATGGTGCTGTCGAACCTTTTCGGCGACGCCGCCGCCGAGCTCGCCAGATACGTCTCATCCGTGGAGGACCGCGAAAATCAGCCGTCCCGCGCCCCGGCGAGCGCATCGGCCGACGCGGCCCAACGAAGCGCGTTCTCGACAAACCGGCGGTAATTCCTGTTGCAATAGGTCGTCGGGCCGTCTCCGCACTGAAGATAGGTCAGCGCGCTTCGCCGCGCGCGCTTCGCCCAGGCGACGATATTCGCGCCTGGATCATGGGACGCGGCGCCGCGGGAGAACATTCGTCCCTCAACGGCGCGGGCCGCAGAAAAGAAATTCTCCTCACGGAACGCATAGTCGGACCGCATCAACGCACGCACGTCCTCGTCAAAGACTTCGGAAGGGTAGAGTTCACCCGCCGACAGAAACCCTGTCTGGACGCCCTCGACACGCGGGCGGAAGACATCTTCAAGGCCTGTCTCCACGCAGACGCGATGGCGCACGTCGTGGCGGATACCCTGAATAGGGCCTTCTTCGTCCCCGCAGCGCGCAGGGGCGATAAAGAAAGCGGCCGCCGAGCCAATCGCCGTAATCGGGCCAGGCTGGCCAGCCCGCGATTGCGTGGCGCAGCGCGACGACGCCTTTTCCCGCATCGAGAACGGCCGAAAGTCCGACCTTTAGGGCTTCGCGCGGTTCAACGAATCGCGGCTGGTCCGGATGGGCGAAATCGATCCCCGGCATGTCGTACGGACAAAGAACGTCATAGGGCGCGAGGCCTTCCGGCGTCATCGACTGCGCGCTCGCCGGCTGGTCGACAAAGGCGGCGGCGACGCCGTCCGTCGCTTCACAAACGTCGGCGAACGCATCGCGCTCGAAAGGATGGCCGCACTTACTGACGAGCACGTTGAGCGGCGCGCCTTATCGCACGATTCCGGCGGTCAAGGCCGCGCAGTCCCGCTATGCGCCCCGAACGTTCGCACGGCCGTCAATCCATCTTCAGTATCTGCTTTCCAAAATTCCGTCCCGAGAATAGTCGCATAAGTGTCTTCGGAATGTTGTCGAAACCTTCCTGTACGTCTTCCTTGAAGCGGATCTGGCCGGACCGAATCCATTCGCGCATTCGCTTTTGAGCGGTCGGATATTCCGGGATGTAATCGAGAACGATGAAGCCGCTCATGCTCGCGCGCTTGAAGATCAGGTTGAAGTAATTCTCCGGTCCCGCCGGCATCTGGCCGCGTTCATAGCGCGAGATGCCGCCGCAGATCACGACGCGCGCATGCATGTCGATGTGCGCCAGCGCGTCATTCAGGATGTCGCCGCCGACATTATCATAAAATACGTTAACGGACTGATTGCAGACCTGCTCCAATCGCTCGCGGACATTTTCATTCTTGTAGTCGATTGTCGCGTCATAGCCGACCTCGTCGGCGAGCCAGGCGCACTTCTCCGCGCCGCCGGCGATCCCGACCGTCCGGCAACCGGCGATCTTCGCAATCTGCCCCACCATGGAGCCCGTCGCGCCCGCCGCGCCGGAGACGAGCACCGTATCGCCCGGCAGCGGGCGACCGTGCTTGAGAAGCCCGAAATAGGCCGTCATGCCAGTCGTGCCGAGGGCGCCGAGATTGGCCGTCAACAGATCGTCGTCGGGCACTTTCTGCAGTTCCCCGCCCGGCAGCGTGGCGTAGTCCTGCCAGCGCAGCATGCCGGCCACCTTCTCGCCCTTTGCGAAAGAAGGATGATTGCTTTCCACGATTTCGCCGACGCCGCTGCCGCGCATCACTTCGCCGATTTCGGTCGGCGCGACGTAGCCGCCGATATTCTCCATCCAACCCTTCTGCGCCGGATCAAAGCCGAGATAGAGAACCTTGACGAGCACCTCTCCGTCGCCAGGCGGAGCCGCGTCGTTTTCCACGCGCTTGAAGTCGCTGTCCTGGAGCGCGCGTCCGAGGGGACGGTCGTTGATAAGCCATTGCCTGTTCTTCATGGGCGCCCTTCCGTAGTGAGATCGAAACTAAAGCGGGTTCGGCGCGGCGATCCAGCCGCCGTCGATGAGGAGTTCGGTTCCGTTCGTCGAACTTGCTTCGTCAGAGGCGAGGTGCAGAATCCCGTCTGCAACTTCCTCGGCGGTGGTCATTCTGCCGATCGGCTGTATCCCTGCGAAATAGGCGCGCATGGCCTGCGGATCGCCCGACGCCTCGAAGGCCGCCTGGTTCATCGGCGTGTCGATGACGCCCGGATGCACCGAATTACACCGAATGTCGCGATATTGACGCGCGCAATGGACAGCTACGGATTTCGTCAGCAGCCGGACCGCCCCCTTTGAGGCGGTATAGGCCGCCCCGCCGGCGAGGCCGACAAAGCCGGTGATCGAGGAGACATTGACAATGGCGCCCTTAGGCCCGCCCGGATTGTCTTTCATGATGCGGACCGCCTCGCGGCACCCTAGAGCGACGCCGACGACATTGACGTCGAAGACCTCGCGCAGGCTCTCAACCGTCAATTCCTCGATCGAGCCGGGTTGAAAAACGCCGGCGTTGTTAACGAGGATGTCAAGCCGTCCGTGATCGGACCTGACCTGTTCGACAAGCGCGCGCCAGCCGGCCTCATCGGCGACATTCTGGCGGCGATACGCCGCGCCTGTCTCCTCCGCGAGGGCCGCGCCCCCCGCATCCTGGATGTCGGTGACGAAGACGCGCGCGCCTTCCCTGCGGAAGCGTCTGACAGTCGCCGCGCCGATGCCTGAAGCGCCGCCGGTCACGATAGCGACTTTGTCCTGAAGGCGGGCCATCGTCAGTCCTCCGTTCCGCGCATTCAATCGCGGCAGTCATCCGAGCGCGCCGACAGGCCGCAACGGATCCGCGCCGTCCCAACCCGCCGCCGCCGCGCGCATCCTATCGAAAAGCGCTCCGCCGCCCGGCCCCGGCTCAAGCACTTCAACAAGCCCCTCGCCGCCGCCCATATCGGCGTAGATCGCCTTGCCGCCGCCGACGACGTCAAGGCTGAGCAAGGTCTCGCCCCCGCCTTCAACGACCGCGGCGCGCGCCTTGCGAATATCCTCAGTCACCAGACAGATATGGTGCGCGGTCCCGTCAGACCGCACCCAGGGAGCCGACGTGAAGATCGGCGGCGCGGCCTTGCCCGGCATAATCAACTCGATCTGGATGTCGCCCCAATAGGCGATCGCGAGCTGGAAATCCGCGCCGCAGTCCGCGCCCCGGAATTTGACGTTCTCCACGGGCGCGGGCGCGATATGGAAGAAGGGACCGACGCCCATGACCTGCGTCCAGTGGGCGATCGCCGCGTCGAAATCACTGGGGACGAATGCAACCTGCATGAGCGGACCGACCGCGGCGATGAGCCCTTCGCGCGCCATCAGCCGTAGATTTCCAGCGGCATCCCGGCCGCTTCGGCGATCGCGCGGTGCTTGTCGCGCAATGAAAGCTCGTTCGCTCCGTACACCACTTTGAAACCGGGCGGCGCCGATTTGAGTCGCGCATAGCCCCTTTCGGCGATCCAGTAATCTTCGCTGGCGACGACATGCGCCGTACCATCGAACCCGGCGGTCTCGACGAAAGCGCGTTCCTGCTCAGACGCGATATGACCGCGAGAATAGACGGCGAAGCGGGTCAGCATGGCGTCCGGACCCCGCGGGAAATGCCGGAACACCTGAACAAAGGGCTCGCCGGCGCCGACCGATCCGTAAAAAAGAACCGTATTCGGAAAAAGATAATGGACACCGCCGTAATGCGGCTCCGGCCAGGCGCTTTCGGGCTGCTCGGCCCAGAGTTTCGCCTCCACCGGGGGCCAGGAAATGCGCGAATGGCGCCCGAAAGGCTCGTACAGCGTCTCGGTCGTATTGAACTTCGAGACCGTCTGCTTATGCAGGACCGGGAAATGATATCCTTCGCCATATGTGTCGAGGGCGTATTTCCAGTTACACGCCGCCTCCAGAACACCAGCCTTCACGGGGTGCGACTTGTGAAGCTCCAATTGCTCGAGTTCGACGGCGAAGTCGCCGAGATGGCCCGCAAGGTCGATCGTCTCGCCGCCGGCCCGCGGCAGAATGAAGATCATGCCGGCCCACTCCGCCGCCGGCGCCGGCACAAGTCCGTGATCTGCGCGGTCCAGGTTCGCGAAGGCTTCCGCTTCCGGTACGGCGACGAGCGCGCCGTCAAGGTCGTAGCTCCAGCCGTGGAACGGACAAGTGATGAGGGTTTTCCGACAGGGCCCGTCGACGAGCGGCGCGGCGCGGTGCGCGCACATGTTGAGGAAGGCCCGGACCTCGCCTGCTCTGGTCCTGAGGATGATGATCGACTGATCGAGGTCTTCGAACACCATGATGGAGCCGCGCTCCGGGAGGTCTCGGGAGAGGCCGGCGAGAAGCGGCGCATCGCGGAACACGGTCTGCATTTCCCGATCGTGCCGCGCCGGGTCCGTATAGACCCGCGCGTCGTTCCGCATTGCGCCTTCCGCTGCGAGATCGCCGCGACCGGCGCGCACGCGTTCAACGAATCCGCGTTGGTGCTGGCGCGCGATCCGCGCCCGCCGCGCGGCCCATTCGGCGCTGCGGCCTGCGCCGTCAGGCATAATCCCTGACCGCTCTTACCGCCTCGACAATGCGGCCCGCGTTCGGCAGGAACGCGTCTTCCAGCGACGGCGCGAAGGGAACAGGCGTGTGCGGACAGGTGACTTTCTTTACTGGCGCCTTCAGCGATGCGAAGCCCCTGTCGGCGACGACCGACGCGATATCGGCGGCAAGCGAACAGCGCGGCGGACTCTCGTCCACGACGACCAGTCGACCGGTGCGCTCCACGCTTTCAAGGATCGTCTCCTCGTCCAGCGGCGAGGTGGTGCGCGGATCGATAAGTTCGCAGTCGATGCCTTCCCCGTACAGCGTCTCGGCCGCCGCCTCGGCGTGGAGCCGCGCCGGGCCGAGGACCACCACGGTGACGTCGTCGCCTTCGCGCAGATACTCGGCCTCGCCGAAGGGAATTGCGTAGGCCTCGTCCGGCACCTCGGCTTCCGTCTGATAGAGGACCTTGGATTCGAGGAAGATCACAGGATCGTCGTCCCGTATCGCCTGGATCATGAGCCCCTTTGCGTCATAGGCGTTCGTCGGCATGACGACCTTCAGACCCGGGATCATCGTGAAGACGGGGTGAAGCGTCTGCGAGTGCTGGGCGCCGGCGCGCATCCCCGCGCCGATCATCGAGCGAAGGACCCATGGCGTCTTCGCCTTGCCGCCGAACATGTACCGGAACTTCGCGGCCTGATTGTAGACCTGGTCCATGCAAACGCCGATGAAGTCGACGAACATGATCTCTGCGACGGGACGCATGCCGGTCAGCGCCGCGCCATTGGCCGCCCCGACGATCGCAGATTCCGAAATCGGCGTGTCAATCACTCTCTCGGGCCCGAACCGGTCATAGAGCCCCGACGTCACGCCGAAGACGCCGCCGACCTTCCCCGGCCCGCCGGAAGAGGCGTGCCCGCCGGCGATATCCTCCCCCAGCAGGACGACGTTTTCGTCGCGCGCCATTTCCTGGGCGAGGGCTTCATTGATGGCGGCGAGATAGGTTTTTTTCGTCATGGCGCGGCCTAATACGCTGATGCGTAGACATTGGTCTCAAGATCGGCCGCGTCCGGGAACGGCGCCTCGAGCGCATGGGCGACGGCCTCGTCGATCTCGCGCGCAATATCCGCGTCGATCGACGCGAGCTCCCCGTCGTCCATCAGACCGGCGTCTCGGACCCGCTTTCTGAAATTCGCGATCGCGTCGCGCGCGCGCGCCTCGGCCAGCTCGGCTTCCGTGCGATAAGGTTGGGGATCGCCGACGAAGTGACCGAGGAAACGCGGGCATTCGGTGACGATCGTATAGGGACCTTCCCCCGCGCGCGCGCGCTCGAGCGCGCGCCGCATGGCGTCGCGCACGTCGAAGAAATCAGCGCCGTCGACCGTCTCCGCGGGCATGCCGAAGGCGGCCGCCCTCTCGGCGATCGAGTCGCATCCGACGGCGTATCCGGCGCCGGTATGCTCCCCGTAACCATTGTTTTCGATCACGAAAATCACCGGCGCGCCCAGCACCACGGCCATGTTCATCGCCTCGAAGGTCGTGCCCTGATTGGACGAGCCGTCGCCGCCGAAGGCGACG
>CAZBOC010000016.1:0-19446 GCA_964493225.1 uncultured Caulobacterales bacterium
GCCGCGAAAAGCCTCCCGCGCCGCCATGACGGCGTTCGCCACGTCCTCCGGCGTCGCCGCGGCGGCGCTGAAGACCTCTGCGCCCTTGGCGGGATCATAGGAGGAAAACGTCGCGCCGCGCGCATCGCGCCAGCGTCCGCCAATGAAAATCTGTTCGTTCACGATGCCGGTCATCTCATCACCATGCGACCCATCTGATTGCGGATCCCCTTTCAACGCCGAGAGCCTCGGCGGCTTGCGCGTCAATCACGCCGCCCTCGGCCCCGACGACGATCCGCGCGCGCACAGCGCGGAATGCGTCGATTTCCCCGCTCGCGAGGATGGCTTCGCGCCCCATTGCGGCGTCGGCGATGTCAGCAACGGGCAAGAGGCTGCTTTCCTTCACGGTGCGTATATTCCGTGTCTTGACGTCAAGGAGCGGGCCGGCGTCGAAGATATCGACATAGTCGTTGTATTCGAAGCCTTCCGCGAGCAGCATCTCATAGGCCGGGATCGCGTTGTCGTGGGGCTTGCCGATGCAGGCCTGCGCCTCGGGCGACAGGAGACAGGCGTAGATCGAAATCCGCGGCATGAGATCGGCGATGAACTGGTTGCCGTTAGCCGCGTTGTGGACGTCCGCCTCCTCGAACTCCATTTCGAAGAAATGCCGGCCAAGGGAGTCCCAGAAGGGCTGCCCGCCGTCGGGCGCGCGCCAGCCGCGTAGCTCCGCGCAGATCCGGTCTCCGACGATTTCCGGCGACTGCGCGATGAACATGTAGCGCGCGCGGGAAAGCAGCTTGCCGAGCCCGCCGCCCCGCGCGTCCGCGGAAAGATAAAGCGATGCGACTTCCGCTGCGCCGGTGAAGTCATGGGTCGGCACGAGAAGGCGGCGCCGAATGCGCTTGTTCAGTTGCACCGAGGCGTGGAACGCCCAGTTGACCTTATAGTTCACGAAACCGGAATCGAGCCCGATCGAGGAAAAAATGGCCGCCGTGCCGACAACCCGTCCGTCCCGTTCGGCGACAAGCATGTAGACTTCCGGTCCCGGCGTCGACGCGCGCGCGGCGAAACTGTTGACCGAAAACCTGATCCTCGAGCCGAGCGCCTCTTCGTCAGGGGGCAGATTAGTCATGCCTCCGCCGGCGCCGCGTGCAAGCTCGAAAAGGGCGTCGAAATCGGCTTCCCGCACCGGCCTGATGAATGGGAGCGCCATGGTTTTCAGGCCCCGACGGACGCGCCGGGGGCCGGGATGTCGCCCGCGGCGATCCTGAGGAGGAGGAGCGCGGAAAGCCGCGCGCGTTCTTCGAGGCTGTCGAGGCGGACATATTCTCTGGACGAATGAATATGCGCGCCGCGCGCGCCGAGCGTGTCGATGACGGGGATCCCGGCCTCTGCGATATTGTTTCCGTCGCAGCACCCGCCGGTCGCCTTCCAGGCGACGTCAAGCCCCAGTTCGGCCCCCACGTCCTTGAGTGCGTCAAAGAACGCCTGGAGGTCCGGCGTCATCGGCTTGGGCGGACGGCCGAAGCCGCCGTGCAACCGCGCCGAATAGCCCTCGCGCGCGTCCGCCGCGGCGAGGAGGGCGGCGATCCTGCCCGAGACGAAGTCCGCATCGTCGGAAGCCTCCACGCGCGCATTGAAGCGCACGACCGCCCGATCGGGGACGACATTGTTCGGCCCGCCGCCGTCGATGCGCGCGACATTAATCGTGAGGCCCTCGCGCGCGCCCGTCAGCTTCGAGATTTCCGCGGCGAAGTCGGCGGCCGCAACGAGGGCGTTGCGGCCGAGGTGATGCTCGCGGCCGGCGTGGGCGCTGCGGCCCCTGAAAACCGCGGAGAAATTGCCGCTGCCCTTGCGCGCCCCGGCGAGCGTCCCGTCGGCGAGCGCCGGCTCGTAGACGCAGGCGAAATGCGCGCGGCCCGCGGCTTCGCAAAGGTGTTGGAGGGAGCCGTGGGAGCCGATCTCCTCATCGGCGTTGATGATCACCTCGTAGCCGATCCGCTCGGCGAAGCGCGAGGCCTCGATCGCCTTCAAGGCGTAGAGCATGACGAGGAGGCCGCCCTTCATGTCCGCCCCGCCCGGCGCGTTCAGCGTATCCTCGTCTAGGAGCTTCTGGTCCTGAAACGGGTGCTCCGGCCCGAACACGGTGTCCATATGCCCGGCGAGCAGGACGCGCACCGGCGCCTGGGGACGCTTGACCAGCCGCAGACAGTCGCCGACGGGCTTTTCAACGACCTCGCCTTCGTTGGTGACCACCGCATGGGGGGCCGAGGCGAGCGTTTCGACCTCCGCGCCGACGTCGTCGAATGCGGCGCAGAGCGCGGCGCGCATCTCGGCGAGCCCGTCGAGATTGCTGCTGCCGGAGTTGATCGCGCACCAATCGCGCAAAATCGCCGTCATTTCCGTGCGGCGGCCGTCGAGAAAAGCGAGGTCTCCCGCGAGATCTGTTCGTTGGGTCACGCGGCGAGGAGTACTCCCGCCCGTCTCGCCGGGCAAGCGGTCGAATGGGAGCCGCCCGCCGCGCCCGCTTCGGCGGCGCTCTCAGGGATTCGATGGGACTTGAACGGCGAACGCCGGTATGTTTCCTCGATTCGCACGGGGCGACGCTGGAGTTTCGAGCTTGATCTTTATCGAAAACCTGTTGCGGGCCTGGGTCCGCGCCGCGCGCATCGGATCCTGGTTCGTGGTGCTCGCTTTCCTCGCCGCGACGGCGGCGGCCGGATTTTACGCCGCAACGACGCTGAAGGTGAACACCGACACCACGGCGATGCTGGACAGCGAGTTGCCGTTCCAGAAGCGCGCGCTCGAATTGCGAGAGGCGTTCCCGCAGATCAAATCCGACCTCATCGTGATCGCCAGCGCGCCGAGCCTCGACGAAGCCGACGCCTTCTCCGCGCGGCTCGCCGAACGGCTTGAGGCGCGCGAGGATACTTTCAGCAACGTGTTCGGCACGGCCGCAGAACCGTTCTTCCTGGAGAACGGGCTCTTGTTCCTGAGCGAGGGCGAACTCGAAACCCGTCTCAACAAGCTGACGAAAGCCTCCGGCCTGATCGAAACGCTGGTTGCAGCGCCGACGGCGGGCACGTTCTTCGAAACGCTCGCGGAGAACGACGAACTGGCCGAGAAATCAGAACTCGGCGCGGATACGCTTCAGGATCTCTACGCCGAACTGGCCGCCGTGGCCGAGGCTTCCCTCGCGGGCGAGCGCAGGCCGTTTTCCTGGCTTGGCGCCCTCGACACCTCGGACGATCCGCCGGAGCGGCATCTGAGACTGGTCTACGCAACGCCGGTGCTTGACTTTACGCGCCTCACGCCGGCGCGCACGGCGATGGACGCGCTCGCCGACGAGATCGCCCTCCTGAAAGCGGATTTCGGCCAGCGCGTCGAGGTCTTCGTAACAGGCGATCCGGCGCTGCGGGGCGAGGAGCTGGAGGCGGTAACCCAAGGCATCGGTCTTTCCTTCCTGATCTCCATCATCCTGGTCGCGACGCTGCTCCTCCTCGCCTATCGATCCGCCTCCCTCGCGCTTCTGACGCTCATCGGGCTGATCGTGACCATCGTCCTGACATCGGCCTTCGCCGCGTTTGCGGTGGGCGAGCTGAACCTCGTCTCGGTGGCCTTCACCGTCCTACTCGTGGGGCTCGGTCTCGATTTCTCCATCCACCTCCTCCTCCACGTTCAGGAACGGCGCGCCGGCAGCCAGGACGTCAGCGAGGCGCTCAACGGCGCCGTGCACGAGGTCGGACCCGCCCTCGCCCTCGCAGCGCCGACCACCGCGCTCGCCTTCCTCGCCTTCGTGCCGACCAGTTTCGACGGCATCGCCCAGCTCGGCGTGATCGCCGGGGCCGGCGTCATGATCGCGTTTTTCGTGTCGATCACGTTCCTGCCCGCCGCCCTGGCGGCTTTCCCGACCATGAAGTCGCGGCGCTCGAGCGGAACCGTCAGGGCCGGGTTCAGACTGATCGAAAGGTTCTCCACGCCGGTGACGCTCGCGACGGTGCTGCTCGGCGTCGCCGCTCTCGCCATCATACCGGAGGCGCGGTTCGACGCGGACCCGATGTCCCTGCGCAATCCGGAGAGCCCGTCCGTCGAGGGCTTCAATCTGCTTTTCGAGGACGAGCAAACCATTCCCTACCGGATCTCCGCCCTCGTCGAGACGCGCGAAGAGGCCCTCAGAACGGCGCGCGTCGCCAAGGCGCTCGATGCCGTGCGCACGACGCGCTCGCTTCCCGACTTCATCCCCGCGAACCAGGATTCCAAGCTGGAGTTGATCGAGTTCGCGGCGGCGACGCTCGTCTTCGCCCTCGACGCCGAACAGGACTTCGCCGCCGCCGTCGACTTGCGCGTCGGGGCCGAGACGCTCCGCGCGCGGCTCGACGAAGCCTATCAGGCAGGCCCCGGCGCGCGTCTCGGCGATCTGCTATCCGAGGCGCTCGATAAGGGCGACGACGCCGCGCTCCGGAGACTGGAGGAGAACATTTTTCTTTTCTGGCCCCAACTCGTCGACCGCCTGCGCGCGCAGTTGAACGCCGATTATGTCGGCATGGAGACGCTGCCCGACACGATCAAGGACCGATATCTTTCCGAGGACGGAAAATGGCGCGTCGACATTCTGCCCGCCGAAGATGTTCGCGACCTTGCGGCGCTGCGGCGCTTCACCGAAGACGTCGCGACGGCGCTGCCCGACGCCGGCGGCGGTGCGATCCAGACGCTGAAAGCGGGAGAGGCGATTTCCGGGGCCATGCTGCAGGCGACTTTGATCGCCCTCGCCGTCATCGCCGTGGTGCTCCTCGCGCTGTTGCGCCGGCCCACGCTGGTCGTTCTCATGATGTCGCCCCTGGCGCTCGCCGCCATACTCACCACGGCGACGGGCGTGCTCTTCGACATCCCGTTCAATTACGCGAACGTGATCGTGCTGCCGCTCTTGATCGGCATCGGGGTGGACAGCGGCATCCACCTTGTGATGCGCCATCAACATGTCGCCGCGGGGGAAATGCTCTTCGGCACGTCAACGCCGCGGGCGGTGCTTTTTTCCGCCCTGACGACGGTCGCCTCCTTCGGCAGTCTGATGCTGTCTCCGCACAGGGGGACGGCGAGCATGGGCGAACTGTTGTCCATCGCCATCGCCTACACGCTGATCTGCACGCTCGTCGTGCTGCCGGCGGCGTTTCGCTATGGCGACGCCCATGCGCCGCGTCTGTTCAACAACGGGCGCCACGCCCCGCCGCCGTGACGACGTCCGGCGTCGGCGCGCCGCCTGCCGCGCGAGGCGGCCAAATTGGCGCTGGAATTCCGCCCCATTGACACCCTATGTTGCGTCGACAACCGACGGGCGCCCGTCGACGCTGGACGCAGCCTGCAGAACCAAGGAGGGCTCCAAGTGATCTTTTTTTCGAAAACCCGCCTCATGGCCGGTCTTTTCGCCCTCGCAGCTCCGTCGCTGGGCGGCCAGACATATGCGGCTCAGGAGCCGTCGCAGCCCGAGAATGACGCCGGGGCGACTGATGAGAACACCGCGCAGGCGCCCGCAGACGCGGCGGGGGCGGCGAACGAGCCCGCCGCCGAGATCGAGGTCGATCCCGTCGAAAGCGCGATCGCCTTCACGAGGGAAGTCACCGACGCCGCCACCACGGCCTTTAGCGACGACAACCCCACCTATGACGAAAAACTCGCGGACTTCCAGCTCGTTCTGACTGACGCGCTCGCCCTTGAGGTGATCGGGAAATTCATGATGGGCGAAACCTACAGGGCCCTGAGCGAGGAACAGCGCGCGCGCTACGATGCGATTTTTCCCGAATACATCACCCGCCAATACGCCGACCAGTTCGCCGACATTGTCGGCCGGCCGCTGGAGGTCAGCGACGCAAAACCCTTCGGCAAGCGCGACGTCGTCGTCCGCACGCAGTTCATGCGCGAGGACGCCTCGCCCGTTCCCGTCGACTGGCGCGTCAGGCGACTGAAGTCGGGCGAACAGAAGATGATCGACATTATCGTCAACGGCGTCTCGATCATGCTGGTCAAGCGCGAGGAGTTCTCCGCTTTCCTCGCTCAGAACGACGTCGACGACCTGCTCGCCCAGCTGGAGATCGAGGCCGCCGGCGATCCCGCCTGATCCCTGAAGACCAACCCCTGGCGGCCGGCTCGGGCGCTATCCCCAGGCCCCGTAAACGTGGGAGAGGCTGACGCTGATCTCGCGGATCGATGCGTGGAGACGGCGCAGGGGCGCGATAATCCGCGTGTGAATCTCGGGATAGCCCCGCGCGTGGATATCGACGTCGTCCGCGGGCTCAAGGACCCGCTCGAACAACGTCGCGCCGAGGCTTTCGGCCGGGAAAATCTCTTCCAGAAGCGCGGCGAGATCCTCGAACCGGATCGCGAACGCCATCTCAAACAGCGCGGCGCGCGTCAGGTCGTGGCGCGGCGAAAACGACGGGACCGACGCGGTCAGGAGAAGCCCCCGCATGATCATGGCCTGGCGGATCGCGTGCAGGGCGTGCATTTCCTCGCGCGCTAGCGCGGCGCGGTCGCCGGCGAGCTCCTGCATGAGCCTGTCGAAGCGCGTCAGATCCGAGGCGTAATGGTCGCCGAGACGATTGATGGACGTCGCCGTCTCGCGCCCCTTCAGCTGGCGGGCGATCTCGTCGCAACACGTCGCGAGGCGGCGGTCGTCTTCGCGAAACGCCTTGCTGATCCAGACGCTGGGATCGATGGCCGCGGCGTAGGCCCGCTGCGCCTGCCGACCCGTGCGGGCCCGCGCCGCGCCGGCGACGGCGAGAATCTGGCGCATGCGCGCCGACCCGCTCGCATGCTCGACAAGGCGCTCCGCATCCGCGCCGCCGGCCGCGCCAATGCCGCCGAAAACATTCGCCGGCGCGGCGAGCTGTTGCAGGATCGCGTTGTGCGGGATCGCGCGCAGCGCCCTCGGCCCCCTGACCACCGCGCCGCTCTGTCGGCGCGTCTTGCGCGACCCTGTGGCGAAAAGGAAGTTTCCCGCAAAAGCCCCGATCACTTCCTGGTACTCGGGATTGTCGAAAAGCTCTTTCTGCCAATCCTCGACGCTGCGGAAGAAATCCCATGAATAGTTGATGTCCGCGTAATACCTGTCGCCGCGATCCGCGGCCGGAGAAATGAAACTCCAATTGAACAGGGACGAGACCGACGCGCTCGCAAGCCTGTCGTTGGCGAAATGCAGGAAACCGTCACCGCCCTGAAAGCTGCATTCGGCGACGACGTTCAACCCCTCGCGGGCGTAGCGCGCGCGCGTCCAGGGAGTCATCAGGTAATCGTAGCGCTCCTTCAGCGTGCCGGGAAAGGCGCCGCGGCCCATGGACTCGCCGTGCGTGTTGAAGACGACGACTTCAATGTCGGTCATGTTCTCCGCGGCGAGCGCGCGCGCGACGAGGATCTGCAGGCGTTCAATAGCGAGATTGGCCGCGACCTGACCCATGAAGCGGCCGGAATCGGAGAATCCGATCTGGACGGCGATCCGTCCGCGTCCTTTGACATAGCGCCGGAACTCTTCCTCTTTCAGCAGGCGCTCGACGAACCGGCCGCCGCGCTCGATCGCGTCCGGGGTCTCGAACAGCGGCGAGATGTCAAGGCGGTGGTCGACGCCGTAAAGCCGCGCGAGGAAAACCGCGCCCATCACCGTCGCCGGCGCCTCGCATTCGGCGATCAGGAAGCGGATCGGGGCGTCGGCGTCGACGTGCTTCAGGAACTGCGCGCACAACATGAACTGGCGACGCGCGGTCATCTTCTCCAGGAAGATCGAGGCGACGTTGATGCGCCGCGCCGAAACGGTTCTGGCCTTTTCCGCGGCCGCGGTAAGAACCGTTCGGTCGAGGAAGTCGCGGCCGTCGTCCACGCCCAGATCGGCTCTCAGGGCGGAGCGCACCTGGGCGGCGTTGACGCGCAAGTGGATGTGCGCGGCCCCGAGCCCGTAGGTTCTCATTTCCGCTTTCAGAACGGCGAGCGCGAGGCGCGTTTCGTCGTCCCCGGCCGCGTTGCACAGCGCGTCGATCCGCGCGACCGGGCCTTCAAGGCTCGTCAGCCGACGCGGATCGTCGCGGGTCAGCTTGTTCGCCGCCTCCGCGACATGCGCCTCTTCAGCCAGATCGCCGCTGAAGAGCTGAGCCTGTTCGCCGGCGAGCGCGGCCGCGCCGGCGAGGTCGGCGACGAGCGCGGCGTGGTCGTCCTGCATCGTCCTCGTCTCGATGGCGGCGAGCGCCTCGGCGTAGGCGCGAAGCTGACGCGCTTTCTCGTCAAGCCGGATACGGAACGTCTCCGCCCAGTGAATGTCCGTGCGCCCGTCAAGATCGTAGCCGACCCAGCTCGCCACGCTGATCGGCGTCGGCGTTAGAGCGGACCACTGATCCGGATAGCGCGCTTTCGCCCAGAGAAGGATTTCCCTGACGAAGCCGCGCAGGACGGCCCGGGCGCGTGCGATCGCCTCCTGGGCGGCGGCGTGCTCGTCGCCCAGCGTCACGGTCGTTTCCGGCGCATGCGGAATATCCCTGACGGCTGCGAGAAAGGCCTCGCGCGAGCGCTCCGGCGCGGCGGCGTATTCGGCGACGGCCCGGGCGAGCGCCGCCGACATGGCGAAGGTCGGATGGGCGGTGAAGACGACGCCGGCGCGCGTGCGCTCAAGTTCGCGGCGCACCGTTTCAAAGGACGCCGCATCGAGGGGCGCGAGGAGCGCCTCGATACGCGCCGCATCAACGGGCTCGACGCGGTGAGCCTGCGCGAAGGCTTCGGCGCGGCCGGCGAGCGCGGCGTCGCCGAGCGCCTTCACGACATCGGCGATGATCGCTTCCGTCGCGAGCCCTTCGCGCGCCGCCTCGAACAGGTCATGGGCGAGCCGGGCGACTGGGTTGGCGACCGGATAGGCCTCAAGGTCGGCCTCGTAAGCCCCAAGGCGCGCGCGGCACCAGGAGATCCACGCAGCCGCATCGGCTTCCTTGTCCGGAATGTCAGTCTTCAACCGGTTCATGGCCGCGGACCTCCGCTGCTTGATCGCCGCCCTGGCCGACCGCGTCCGCCACCACCTCGGCCAAGGCGAAGCCCCGTCTCAGCGCGCATCGCCCGGGGCGTCAAGGCGCCCGCGCGCTTCAGGAACGGGAGGGTCGCCAGGGCCGGGCGGGTCAGTCCGCCGGCGCGGCGGCCGCATCGCCGATTTTCCGCTTGCCGAGCAAACGCAGGGCGAGGTTCCTGCCCGCGCGCAGAAAGGGGTAGAGCAGTCGCGCGCGCCTTTCGCTTTTGAAAATCCAGAAATGAAGGCGGTTCAACAGTCCCGAAGGTCCGCTCAGCATTGCGATCTGATGGACGGCCCGGTCGCCATGGTAGATCGCATCGCCGATTTTCACCGCCATCCCCTCGTCGAAGTCGAGGCCGAGAGACGTGATTTCGTCAACCACCGGATGCGCCTCGCGCGCGTCGAGGAGATGGACGCGTCCCGCAATTTCGCGCAGGCGGACCATGCGCACATAGGCCGAGCAAAAGGGGCACTCGCCATCATAGACGATGTAGATCTCGTTCTCAGCGCTCATCGGCCGACCTCGATAAGGGGGATTTCCGTCCTCGCCAACAATTCGCGCTTGAGCCTGCCGTCTTCAAGCCCGAGGCAGACGGATTCAACGACATAGTGATAGGCCTTGATGTCGCGGACGCGAACGTCGTGGAACTCCGTTTTCAAAAAGGGCGTCGGCATGTGGTGATGGATATAGGGACCGGGCCGGTAGAAGCCGTCCGGACCCGCCCCGGCGAGGGCCTTATCATGCTGGGCCGCCGCGTAAGCCCTGACCGCCTCGACCGGTCCGTAGCGCTCGGGCGACGGTCCCTCGCGCTCGGGGATCTTGCATTCTCGCCCGGCGACCACGTCGTCATGGCGCAGAACCGAGCCCCAGATCGCGAAGTTGAAGTGCCCGGTCGTCGGCGGCGCGTAGAACCGCGCCTGGCTCACCTGATAGGACGCAGAGTGGAAAAACCATGTCGGCACGCGCACCCGCGAACCGTCCTTCAGCTCGGCTTCGAAAAAGACCGACATGAAGCCCGGCGAATCATACCAGGCGAGCGTCGCCGTCTTGAAAAAGACCGCGCCGACAAGCACGGAAGCCGCGGCCGCGAGCTTCACGCTGCGCGTCCACCACGCCTCCGGGACCGTGGCGAGCGTCGCCAGAACGATGGCGTTCAGCGCGATCCACTTCCAGAAAATCAACCCGAAGGTGATATAGACTATGACGTGAAAGACATCGTAGACGATTGTCAGAACAATCACCCAGCGCCGCCGGAACACGGCGATGATGGCGGCGAACTGCGCGGCGAAACTAAACAGGTGCAAGGGTAGGTTCAGCGCCTTCATCGCGTCGTAAGTGAACTGCGTGACCGCGGGCGATTTGGCGAAGGGGAAGGTTCCCCGTTCCAGCGCGCCGGGCAGGCCGTCATAGAGCCGGTTGTCGAAGAGCCAGGAAAAGATCCCTCCGTCGAGCGCGAGCTTGGCGATCGCTGAATAGAAGTAGTTCGCAAAATGGCCGCCGACTCCGATGGCGAGGATCAGGAGAGCGGCCCGCCTGAGAATGTGGGCGTCGACGCCCGTGATCGCGCGCAGGGACGCGGACTGCATGGATGCGGCGAGCAGCGTGTTGCCCGCGCCGACGAAGGCGAGAACCTCGGCGACGTTGCGGATGTCGAGGTTGGAGAAGTAAAAGCCCGTGATCGGTCCGTTCAGGTCGCGCATGAACCAGAGGACCATCGCGCCCGCATAAAGCGCCGCCGGACGAAACCACGCCGCGACGCCGAGCGCGATCCCGATCCAGCGCCCGTAACGGTGGAAAAGCGCCGCAGGATGGTCCGCCTCGATCGCCGCATACGGGATCTCGAAGGGTTCGCTCACAAAGTAGAAAACCAGGAAAATCGCGCTCGCCTGGCTGAAACGGACCATGAATCGCTCGTGGGAATCGTAGGTCACCCACCAGAAGGCCGCAGCCGGCGCAGGGATCAGAAGAACCCAAAGCGGCGTGAACGCAAGTCCCTCGCGCACGATGAAATCCGTCCCGTTCCGCACGAGGATGAAAAGGAGGAGCGTCGCCACCACGAACAACAGGATATGCGGCGCCGAGGCGGCGAGCGCCCCGTCGGGCGTCTGGCGGCTGCGGATCTGAAAGGCGTCGGCGGCGCCGCGCAGGATAGTTTGCGTTACCATGGCGCCGCTTCGTTAGCATGGCGGCCCCGCGCGCCCAACCGGCCGCGGCGGCTTCAGGCGCTTGCTTCGCGGCCCGCCGCGCGCTCGCCTGTCGCCCCGTCGCTCTCCCAGGGGCGGTCGCGCAATTTCAACTCGTCAAGCCGGCGCGCGGCCATGCGCGGGCCGAGAAACGAATAGAAGTACCAGTCTTTCAGAGCGAACGGCGTGGCGTGGTAGAGAACGCGCTCGCCGAGCGTCCAGCGTTTTTGCGACGCCGCCTCGCGCCGGTCGTTGGCGAAACACCACAACTCGGGGTCGTGGACGACGCGCCCTTCCTTCCAGACGCGGTGCATGAGTTCGTGGTCTTTGCGCAAATAGGGCCAGAGCGCGCGTGAATAACCGCCCGCCCGCTTCAGCGCCGCCGTGCGGAAAGTGTGGGCGTACCCGCCCGAATGGCATTGTCGGCGCAGAATGCGCGGCACGATGCGCGCCTTGAAGATCCGTCGGCGGCTGTCGGCGCAGTCCGGGTCGCCGTAGAGCGCGGTCGCCAGGACGGCGACCGCGTCCTCTTCGCTGTCGTAGCGCGCCTCGGCGCGAGCGAGATAGTTCGGCGCGTAACGGGTGTCTGCATCGCAGATTGCGGTGAATTCTCCGCGCGCCGACCGCAGGCCGGCCTGCAGAGCGGCCGCCTGGCCGGGCCTCGCCTCGTGGAGAAAGACCACGTCGACGCCTTCCGCGCCTGCAAGGGCCGCCCGCGCGACGTCCGCCGACCCGTCGGTCGACCCGTTGTCGACGAGGATCAGCTGAAACGGTCCCGCCGTCTGGTCCAGCATCGACGCGATCATGGCCGGCAGAAAGGCGCGTTCGTTATAATAGGGAACGACGACTGACCAGCGCATGCGCGCGCCCGCGGTCCCGGCGTCCATGACGGTTCTCCCTCGGTCAACCCCTGTTCCGCCGCACGCTGTAAGCCGGTCCGACAGGTGTCAAGCGCCGCGTTCGCGTCTCCTCGCCCACGGCCCGGCGGCGCCCTGCGGTTGACCCGCCCGCGCCGGAGGCATAGGCGAGTGGCCGGTCCGTTCCCGCGGCCGGCGCCGCGCCGACCCTTTCCCGCTTTCCGGCCATGAGCACGATGTCCGACGCGCTTAAAAAGAACTACGATAGGGCGTTCTACGCAAACCAGCGGGCGGGAAGCCTTGAAAGCGCGAAGATCGTGCTCGACCGGCTGAAGCCTGTCCTCGGCGAGGTGCGCGCAGCCCTCGACGTCGGCTGCGGCGCGGGCGGATGGTTGCGGTCGTTGGGGGAGGCCTTTCCGGACGCCGGGCTCTTCGGCGTGGACCACCCGGACGTGCCGGCGCAGCAGATGTTCATCGATCCGGCGAATTTCTCCGGGCGCGATCTGTCCGAGCCCTTCGACCTCGGCCGGACGTTCGATATCGTTCTGAGCCTCGAAGTCGCCGAGCACGTCAACCCCGACAGGGCGGAGGTCTTCATCGACAATCTTGCGCGCCACGGGGATCGGATCGTCTTTTCCGCCGCGACGCCGCGCCAGGGCGGTACGGGCCACGTCAACGAACAATGGCCGTCTTACTGGGCGGAAAAATTCGCCGCGCGCGGTTACAACCGCCGCGACGTCATTCGGCCCCTGATCTGGGACGAGGACCGCGTCGCCTCCTGGTACAAACAGAACATGATGCTTTACCTGCGCGGCGACGCGGCGACTGGCGATCTTTCCACTTTTGAAGACTGGGGCGGGCGCGCCGTCGTCCATCCGGGGCTGTGGATGCGAAAGACCGAACCGCTCGCCAGACAAATCCGTCGACTGATCAAGGGTGAAAGACCGAATCACGACTGGCGCGGCGGCGCGTAGCGCGGGGTCCGCGGGTCAACTTGCCGACGGCGCCGCCGCATCTATGACAATCAGCGTCACGTTGTCCTTCGCGCCCCGTTCGAGCGCAAGATCCATGAGCGCGCGCGCGGCGGCCGGCAGATCAGACGCACCCAGTCGATCGCCCATCTCCGCGTCGCTCAGTTCCGTAGACAGACCGTCGCTGCACAAAAGGAAACGGTCTCCCGGCGACAGCCTTTCTCGCCGCGTTGCGATCTCGAGCGACGGCTCGGCGCCGACCGCGCGGGTGATTACGTTCCGCCTCGGATGCGTGCGCGCCTCGGCCTGCGTGAGTTCGCCGCTGTCCACGAGTTGCTGCACGAGGCTGTGGTCCTTGGACAAAAGATCGAGCCTCTCCTGCCTCAAGCGATAGATCCGGCTGTCGCCGACCCACAGACAGGCGACGTGGTCGCGATAGGCGATAAGGCACGCCACGGTGCTTGCGATCGATGCGACGGAGGGCGTTTCGTCGACATAGTTCCGCATGAGTTCGTTGGCGCGCGCGATCGCCGCGTGGACCATCTCCAGATACGACTTGCCGCCGGCCGGCGCGCCGAGACCGCCGAGCGCCTCCACGAGGATGCGGCTCGCCACGTCGCCGGCGTCACGTCCGCCGACGCCGTCGGCGACCGCCCACAAGCCGATATCGTCGCGGACGACGAAACTGTCTTCATTTAGTGTGCGGATCGCGCCGGCGTCGCTCAGGGCGATGCTTGAAAAGCTGAACGTCCCGGGCCCCGCCGTCTCATTCATTTTCGCCTCGCCCTTCGTCAACGCGCCGATCAGCGACATCGATCCGCAGAAGCGTCAGCCAGTCCTGCGGATCAAGCGCGCCGGGATGATGCAACATGCCGAACGCCGCCTCCCCGCCGCCGGCGCCCTCGTCCGCAAACCAGAAGAGTCGGCCCGGACCGAGATTTCCGACCGCGTCGCTTAAAACGCCCCGCCCCGGGCTGTTCGACGCCCCCGCGCCTTCCCCGCGCGGGTCTTCGGCGGACCGTCGCGCCGGCCCGGTTTCCTCCGCCCATAACCGGTCCAGCTCCTCAAGGCTTGCGACGAGGGCGGCGTAGTCCGCGTCGTGCGCTCCCGTCGAGAGAACCGCCTCTTCCGCCGCCGGAGCCCAACGGTTCACCATGGCGAAGAGTTGCGCCATTCCCGGCGGCGCGCCCGCGCCTTCCGGATACGCCGCGAAGATCGTCAGGGGAAAGGCCCGTCCTTCGGCGTCGGCGCTCGCCGCCATGACGCCGCAAAGGGCGGGACAAGCCGCAGGCGCCGGAGCCAGGGCGAAGCGCCAAAGGGGCGCGTCGCGATAGGCCGAGAGCCAGTCGCCGCCGGCGCAGTTGCGGGTCAGTTCAAACCCCGCGGCGATCCACGCCCGCCAGGCCGCTTCGAGATCCGGCGGGGTCCCGCGGGAGATGAAATCGCCCCGCACCGGCGACTTGCCGAAGACGCTGACCGCCACAGCGCGCCGCCCCCTAAAGGCCGCCGCCGCACGAAACGCGCGAGAGCCCGTCAAAAGCGGAGAACGGATTGGCGACGCTGTCGGCTTCGATCCTGAAGGCCGCGGAGACGCCCTCGACGCTCACGCGAAAGCTGACGCCGTAATCGGAACGCTGCGTCACCTCGGCTTCATTGAGCATACGGAACAACCCCCAATCGCCTTCCCAGGTCTTGACAAGGTCGCGGCCGTCGGACCGTTGCATGACGACCCGCGCGCTGCGCGCCCCGACCGGACCGGGCCAGGAGGCCTTCTGAGGCTGCGTACGCGCGTGACGATATTCCACCTCCGCCCCGTCGACCGTCAGCGTCACTTTGGTCGCGTTCGGATCAAGGTCGATCGCCTGTATTGAATACTCGGCGCCGAAACGGCCATTGGCGAAAAAACCCCTTTTCATCCTGCGCGCATTTTCGAACTTGCGCGGGGTTGCGGGCGAGAGGCCGATCGCCTCGCCTTCGGGCGACAGCCGCCAGGTCCGGCCCGCATCGTCGACATAGGCGCGAAGATTCTGATCGAAGAACCGCTCCATCGCGCCGCCCGGGCCGAACATGTTCTGAAAATCTCCGAGGCGGACGCTTTCGGGCGCGTCAGGCGCGAAGGGAAAGCGCCCGGATATCGCCTGGGCGCAACTCTCCGCGACGTCCGCAGAAAACGCTTTCGTCAACTGACCCTTGCTCTGCCGGGAGACGGCGGCCGCCCCGGAACTGACGAAGGTTTCGAAAAGCCGGCGCGCCGGCTGCGGGTAGCGCGCGATTTCCGCGGCGAGTTCTTCTGCGAAATCGAGCGCCTCGGCGTTCGCGGCGCCGTCGCGGATCGCGCCCGCTGCGCGGTCGAGGAGTTCTCCGTATTCATCAAGCCTGAGTATCGCCAGCACGAGGTCCGACTTCTGGCCTTCCGGCGCCGTCACGAATTCGCGCAGCGCCTCATACTCGGCGATCACGTTGTCGACAGGCTCGGTGCGCTGCCCGCTCGCGCCGCGCATTCGCCGGCGCAGCCGCTGCACCTGCCTGACCCGCCCGCTGCTGCGTTCAAGGGTCTCAAGAGCGCCTTCTTTCGCTTCCTCGCCCTGCGGCGTGAGATCGGTCGCATCGGCCACGGCGCGAATAAAAACCGTCAGCGGGCCCGCCGCGCCGGTGGCGATGCGGATGTTCCTCGCCTGCCGCTCAAGGCATTCGCGCTGGCCCCGGCTTCGCTCCGCTTCCCCGCAAACCTGTCGCCTGATCGCGAGATCCGAGATCAGGTCCTTCCAGGCCAGGGAAAACCTGTTGAAATAGATTTCCTCGATGTCCTCAAGCAGTCTTCCGGGGTCGAATTCTGCCGCGTTTCCGGCCGCATCATTGCCGAGGACGAAAGCCGCGTCCGCGCCGGATTTCGCAAGGGCGTTCATTTCCGAGCGCGCATATTGTCTGTATCCGTCAGCCGTATAAAGGCCGGACACGGCGAGCGCTCGTCCGCTGCGCCCGGCATCGGCGAAGAGCTGGCCGCCGTCCGTCCCGGCATTCTGACGCAGCGACCATTCCACGAGTTCGTCGCCCGCCGCGCTCTCAAGCTCGGCGAAAAGGAGTTCGGCGAGCGGCGCCGCGCGCAACCGGTCGCGGGCGGCCGCGATGACGCCTTCGTCGAGCTCCTGGGGCGGGAAGGCTTGCGAAAACAACTGGTCGGCATGGGCGTTCAACGCTGCGAACGCCCGCGATTCCTCGCGGTACTGATAGGCCCAGCCGGCCGCCAGCCAGTCGAGGACGGCGGCCTTGTCGATGTCTCCCTGACCGCCCGCCATCAGATAGATGCGAAGCGTCTTGAAGAGATCTGCGGGCCGGTCGACATTCGCGCGCAATTCCTGTTCGAGCCCCGCGAGAATGCGCGGGAGAAACGCCGTTTCAAGGAGATCTTCGTACTCAGCTTCGAGACGCCTGCGGGCCTTGCGCGTCTGTCCGAGGCCGAAGGAAAAGCCCGCGGAGCGCCTTGCGGCCGGCTCGGCTTTGGCCGAGAAGGTCGCGGCGCGCAACCGGTCGAGCGGCGGCAGGACGTCCAGAACATCGACGTCGCGCTCGCCGGGAAGCTGCGCGACCTCTTCAGCATAGAGAGCGGTTTCCTCGCGCAGATCGGCGAGCATTGAGGCGTTGCGCGCATAAGAAAAGAGCCACAGCCCCGTAGCGACGGTCAGGACCGCCGCCCCCGCAGCGATGGCGGCGTACTGACGAATGCGCTCGCGGCGCGCCGCCTTCGCGTCGGCCCCGACAAGTTCGGCCTCGCCGAAGATGACGTCGCCGAACAGCGTGTTGAGGAAATAGCCCCTGGAGGAAGCGCGCCCGACAAGCTCCGGGCGATCGTCGGATTTCAACCCGGTCGCCAGCGAACCGAGAAGCCGGTCGATGGGCGCGCCCTCCTGCGTGCCGCTGGTGAAGTAAAGGCCGCGCAGAAAGGGCTTCGAGGTGAAGCGGCTTTCCTGGAAGGTGTCGCGCAGAAAAGCGTCCGTCGCCCGGCGCAGTCCCGCGAATTGTTGCGGGAAGCCGAACATCTTCCGTCTACGTTCGAAATCGGTCTCCTCGTTCAGGCGATCGAACATCCGCGCAGAAAGGCGCCGCGCGAGCTCGTCACTCTCCTCGCGGATGACGCCGATCGTCCGGGCGACGCTCGCGCCGCGATCAGCAGGCGCCGTCACGCCCCAGACCTGTTCGCGCTCTTCAAGGCCGAATTTCTCGAAAAACTCCGTGAAGCCGTCGAGAAGATCGGTCTTCGTCACCATGACGTAAATCGGCAGATTGACCTTCAGGCGCGCATTCAGCTCCTCGATGCGCTTGCGGATGGCGTCCGCATGTCGGCGCCGCGCGCCGTCGTCGCCCGCGATCAGGTCCGCCGCCGAAATCGCAACGATGACGCCGTTCAGGGGGCGGCGCGGCCGTCGTTTCTTCAGCACGTCGAGAAATCCGTGCCAGGCCTCGGCGTCGACCAATTCATCCGTGTCTTGAACGGTATAGCGACCCGCCGTATCGATCAGGACGGCCTTGTCGGTGAACCACCAATCGCAATAGCGCGTCCCCCCGACGCCTTTGACGGCGTGGCCCGGCCCGTGCTCGTCGAGGGGAAAGGAGAGCCCGGAATTTAAAAGCGCCGTCGTCTTTCCGGCCGCAGGCGGGCCGATGATCGCATACCACGGGAGTTGATAGAGATAGTCGCCCTTCTCGCCGAACTTCGCCTCTTTAAGCTTGGCGAGCGCTTCGTCGAGCCGCATTGCGAGGGACTCGCGTTCGGCGTCGGCGGCGGAGGCTTGCGGCGCTTCAGCCTCGCCGGCGGGCGCGTCGCTTTCGATCGTCTCGACGAAGGCGGCGTTTTCCCGGGCGCGGCGGTGCGCCTTGTACAGGTTGAAGAGACCCCAGAGCGCGAAGACGACGAGGATGGCGACGAGGCGCGCGACGACCGACGTCAGCGGGGCGCGCTCCGCGACGGCGATCAGCGGTCCGACGAACCAGATGAGACAGGAGACGAGGATGACCCCGATGAGCGACAGGAACCATCCGGCGGTCGCAAGCCTTTTCAGTTTGCCCAGCATGGCGCGTTCCCTTCTCTCCCCTTCGCCGCCTCTTCGCGGCGCGCAATATGCTCCGCAGCCGGCCTATCGGCCGTCATATTCGACGCCCGCCGCCTTCTGAAGCGTAATTTCGACCCTGCGGTTTTCACGCCGGCCCGCCGCGGTGGCGTTGTCGCCGATGGGGTTCTCCACCCCGCGGCCGTTTGCGGTGAAACGCCCGGGATTGTCGGCCGCTTCGGCGAGCCTTCGGCGCACATATTCGGCGCGGGCCTCCGACAGCGCCCAGTTCGAGGCGAAACGCGGCGTCGATATCGGCTGACTGTCCGTGTAGCCGCGAATGTGAACCGGGCCGATCGTCACGTTCGAGGCTTCCATGACGCGTTCGATCGTCTCCCGGTAGGCGGGCTTCAGAACGGCCTGCCCGGAGGCGAAAACCTCCGACTGCGCCGTCGTCGCGATCCGGATGTCGATGCTGTTCGGCCGGTCCGTCACGACCACGCGTCCGGCCTCGATATCGGGCTTCAGGATCTCCCGAATGCGCTCATGGCGGTCGTCGGGGACCGGCTCCGGGGTGAAGGCGTCCGCGGGGGCGGCGAGTTCGGGCGGCGTCGCCTCGATGAGCGCGGCGAAGGCCTTGTCCGCACGCGCGTTCAGCAGCAAATGCAGGCTCGAGAAGATGACGAAGCCGAGAAGCGCGAATCCGGACCAGTAGATCCAGGCCGGTATGCGCCTGACGAGCGGCTTGTGACCGGTGTCGGCGCCGCGCCAGAGACGCGACAGGCTGCGCTCGTAAGCTCCGCGGCGCGCGCGCAGCGCATTGAAGAGCCCGGCCCGCGCCTGTTGGTGGCGCGCAGGCCGCCGCGGGTCGAGCCGCAGGCGGCCCTCGAAGCCGAGACTGAGGGCGACATAGACGAGTTCAA
This sequence comes from uncultured Caulobacterales bacterium, assembly GCA_964493225.1. Classification (GTDB taxonomy): domain Bacteria; phylum Pseudomonadota; class Alphaproteobacteria; order Caulobacterales; family Parvularculaceae; genus JAJFFW01. Next base: position 18,991 of record CAZBOC010000016.1, read on the forward strand.
GAACGTCAGGATGCTGACCGGGCGACTGTTCGAGGCGCTGGGCGAGTTCGAGCAGCCGGTCCCCTGCGTCGACGTCCTGATGAAAGGCGGACGTCAGCGAACGCTTGCCCCAGACATTGCCGCCGCCCCAGGGCGTCGCCATCACGACGTCGTCAATGAGCGCGCAAAGGGCGTAGTGGCCGAGCTGGATCTCCTTCGCCGCGGCTCCGCGCGCGCGCGCATCCTCCTCATAGGCGGTGAGCGCGTCGACGATTCTCTGGCGCAGATCCGGAATGTCGTTATGGCTGACGGTGTTGCGCAGGATCCCGGCGAACGCGAGCAGCCGCGCCCCGGCGGCGATGAGCGGGTTGGCGCTGTCGATATCGGCCCTGTCGAGGACGTCCGCCCTCACGGACTTGTCGCCGGCCGCCGCAGCGAGCCCCAGATCTATCGGGCGAACGCGGCGGTGACCGTCGG
>CAZBOC010000017.1:0-4080 GCA_964493225.1 uncultured Caulobacterales bacterium
GATTGAGGGGCAATAGCGAGGCCCGCGGCCCGAAACGGCGCCGCCATAGACGGCGGAACGGGAGATGTTCTCCGCGATGATCCGGTGGGTTTCACGTGAAGTGTGCGTGACGCCGCAGGAAATCTGCGGGACCCGGATCTCGGAATTCAAGAACGAGAATGGGACAGGGCGCGAATCCGCCGGCTGCATCTCCAGACCGGCCCAGTCGATCGTCCGCCCGTCGAGTCGCGCCGGCGTCCCGGTTTTCAGCCGGTCCATCCGGAACCCCGCGCCGTAGAGCCGGTCCGACAGGCCGATCGCCGGCGGTTCCGTTTCCGCCGCGCCGCGGGCGCGCCCCGCGGGGATCCGGCGATCGCCGATATGAATGACGCCTTTCAGGAACGTGCCCGTCGTCAGAACCACCGCGCCGGCGCGGATCTCGGTCCCGTCAGCGCCCACGATCCCGGCGACGCGACTGCCGGTTTCACGGGAAACCTCTTCGACGATCAGGTCCTCCACCGCCATTTCACGCACGTCGAGATTCGTCGTCGCTGCGATCGCCTCCTGCATATGCCTGCGGTAAAGAGCGCGGTCGGCCTGAGCGCGCGGACCGCGCACCGCCGGGCCCTTCGACCGGTTCAGCATGCGGAACTGGATCCCCGCCTGGTCGATCACCCGGCCCATGAGCCCGTCCAGGGCGTCGATCTCGCGCACCAGATGGCCCTTGCCGAGCCCGCCGATGGCCGGATTGCAGGACATCTCGCCGATCGTGTCGCGCCGGTGGGTGGCGAGAAGCGTTTTCGCGCCGATCCGGGCGGCCGCGGCCGCCGCCTCGCAGCCCGCGTGGCCGCCGCCGATGACAATGACATCGTAGGTGTTCATGCCAGGCGATATAGTACGCGCCCACTGAAAAATGAATTGCCCTCGCGCCGGGCTTCGCCGCGAAAGGCGCACGCGTTTCACGTGAAACATCCGGGCGCCCAGCCCGCCTTGCGTCATTTCCCGATACAGAAACTGGAAAAGATTTCCCCGAGCACCTCCTCCACGCCGACGGCGCCGGTAATCTCGCCGAGGGCGCGCGCCGCCAGGCGCACGTCTTCCGCCGCGAGCTCCGGCGCAGACGCCACCATTTCCCGCGCGCGGCGAAGAGACGCCAGAGCCGCATCGACCGCGGCGACATGGCGCGCGCGCGTCAGGCCCGCCTCCCCGGCGACGCCGGCGCAATCCCGGACCCGCTCGCCCAGCGCCGCCACAAGTTCGCTGACGCCCTCCCCCGTCTTCGCGGAAACCGACAGCCGCGTGATTTCCGAATCGGCGCCGATCCTGCGCGCGTCGGCAACTCCGAGATCTGACTTATTCAGCACAAGGATGTCGCCGTCGCGTTGCAGCTCAAATGTTTCACGTGAAACAGCAATGCCCTCAGCAAACGGATCAACCACCAGAAGCCTGATGTCCGCGGCTTCCGCACGGGCCCGCGCCCGGGCCATCCCCTCCGATTCAATATCATCAGCGATCTCATCTCTCAGCCCCGCCGTGTCGGCCATCACCACAGGAACGCCGCCGAGATCGAGCCGCAGCTCAATGACGTCGCGCGTCGTGCCCGGCAGGTCCGAGACGATCGCCGCCTCGACCCCCGCCAACCGGTTCAACAGCGAGGATTTCCCGGCGTTCGGCGCGCCGAGGATCGCGACCTCGACCCCTTCGCGAATCGCCCGCGCAGCCCCCGCCTCGCGCCTGTACCGCTCCAGTTCGCAGACAAGCGCGTCGATCTGCGGCCCGGCGCGGCGCGCAACCGCCTCGGGGACATCGTCCTCGTCGGGAAAATCGACATCCGCCTCAAGGGGCGCGAGGATCTGCAGGAGGCGCGCCCGCCAGCCATCGGCGATCCTCGACAACCGTCCGTCCAGCTGGCCGAGGGCCTGACGGCGCTGCGCCTGCGTCTGCGCCTCGATGAGATCGGCCAGCGCCTCAACCTGCGCCAGATCGAGCTTGCCGTTTTCGAAGGCCCGGCGGGTGAACTCGCCGGCCTCGGCGGGGCGCGCGCCATAACCGGCGAGGGCCTTGTAGAGCGCGCTTTCCACCGCCGCCGAGCCGTGCAGATGGAATTCAACGACATCCTCGCCGGTGAAGCTGGCCGGCGCCGGAAACGCGATGGCGAGGCCCGCGTCAATCAATTCGCCGCCCGGCTCGACGACGTCGACGCGCGTCGCAACCCTTCGCTTCAGAGATTTGCCTGTGAGACCGCGGGCCGCCTCAAGGGCGCGCGGGCCCGAAATGCGGAATACCGCAACGCCCGCGCGGCCCGCGCCGGAAGCCCTGGCGAATATGGTGTCTTCGCACATCAGGCCCCGCGCCCGATCCTGCGGCGTCGCGGCGGCGAAACCGGCGGGCCCGCCCGTGGACGGCGCCGACGCGCTATTTGTTGCCGCCCATGGCCGCCGCCATCATCGCCTGGAACTGCTCCATCCCTTTTCCGCCCATGGCGATCCATTGCGCAAGCATCCGCTCCGGATCCGCCAGCGTGTCGAGATTGTCTTTCGCCCTGGCCGTCATTTCGTCGACGATCATTTTATTGAACGCCTCGACGTCGGGCATGCCGAGAAAGGCTCGCGCCTCCTGCGGGGTCAGGTCGATATCGATGGTCATGCGCATGGGCCCGGCTCCTTGATGGGCGACGTTATAGGCCTCCCGCCTTGTTTGTGGCAATGAAGGGCCCGTTGCGGAATCGGATTCCAGAGAAGCCATGAGCAGAACAGTCGTCATCGCAAAAACCGGCGAAGCGGAAGTCCTGACGCTGAAGGACCAGGATCCGCCGACGCCCGGCCCGGGAGATCTCATCGTGCGCAACGCGGCGATCGGTCTCAATTTCATCGACATTTACCAACGCAAGGGGCTCTACCCGGTGGGGCTACCGGCCATACTCGGGAGCGAGGGCGCGGGGGCGGTCGAAAGTCTCGGCCAGTCGGTCGAGAATTTTTCAATCGGCGACCGCGTCGCCTACATCACCAGCGGCGGCGCCTATGCGGAGCGCACATGCGTTCCCTCGGTCGCGGCGGCGAAAATTCCTGACGGCGTCGACGCCGATACGGCGGCCGCGGTCTTCCTCAAAGGCCTGACGGTGCAGATGCTGGTGCGCCAGGTCCACGCACTGCAGCGCGGCGAGACCGCGCTCGTCTACGCCGCCGCGGGCGGGGTCGGCTCGCTCCTTTGTCAGTGGGCCAATCATATCGGCGCCCGCGTGATCGGTGTCGTCGGCGCGCCCGAGAAGATCGACGCCGCGAGGCGGCACGGCGCGCAGGAGGTGATCAATCGGCGCGCCGTCGAAAGCATCGCGGCGGAAGTTCGTAGACTGACGGACAACCGCGGCGTCGACGTCGTCTACGACTCCGTTGGCGCGGAGACGTTCGAGACCTCGCTCGATAGCCTCGCCCTGCGCGGGATGATGGTGAGCTACGGCAACGCATCGGGACCTGCGCCCGCGGTCGCGCCCCTCGATCTGACCCGCCGCGGCTCGATCGCGCTGGCGCGCCCGTCGCTCTTTCATTTCGCAACGCCCGACAGGCTCCCCGTCATGGCGGAAGAACTTTTCGCCCTGCTCGCCGAAAACGCCCTCAAGACGCCGGCCCCGACCGTCTTCGCCCTTCAAGACGCGGCCGAAGCCCAGCGCCATCTGGAGAGCGGCGACAGCACGGGTCCGATCATCCTGAAACCATGAGGAAAACCCACCCGTGACGCGACGAGTTCTTGTCTGCCTGGCCGCCGCCGCGGCCCTCGCCGGATGCTCCGGCGAGGGCGCCGAAAGCCCGCCTTCCCCGAAGCCGGCGGCCACTTCCGACGGCTGGAGGATCGACCCCGCCGGGGACCTCAACGCCTTTTTCGAATGCCTCGAAGCGCGCGGCGCGAGCCTGGTCTCGGCCCACCGCGGCGGCGCCTATCCCGGTTATCCCGAAAACGCCCTGGAGACCATGGTCCATGTGCTCGGAGCCGTCCCCGCGATCCTGGAGGTGGACGTCGCCACCTCGGCGGACGGCGTCCTCTATCTCATGCATGACGACAGGCTGGAGCGCACGACGACAGGCGAAGGCGGCGCCGCCGCGCTGC
>CAZBOC010000017.1:4090-19320 GCA_964493225.1 uncultured Caulobacterales bacterium
TCCGCCAGTCGCCTTCGACCTCACCGACGAACGCCGACGCGCTGACCTGGCGGGAAATCCGCGCCCTCCGACTTGAAGACAATGACGGCGCGCAGACGCCGTTTTCACCGCCCCGCCTCGAGGACGTTCTGGCGCTCGCTGCCGACCGCACGATCGTGCAGATCGATTTCAAGCGCTCGACGAAGTACGAGGACGTGGTCGCCGCCGTGAACCGCGCAGACGTCGGCGACCGCGTGATCTACATCAGCTACTCCATGGCTTCGGCGCGCAAGCTGCACGCTCTCGATCCCGACGCGATGATCTCCCTCGCGCTCGATTCCCAATCGGAACTGAACCGCGCCGTCGCCTCCGGCGTTCCAACAGAGCGGATCATCGGTTTCACCGGCGTCCAAGAGCCTCGCCCGCGCCTCTTCAACATCCTGAACGACCAGGATGTCGAGGTGATTTTCGGAACCCTCGGCCGGCGGAATTCCATCGACCTTGCAATCGCCGCTTCCGGCGATGAGGCGCGGTACGCGGAAATCGCCGCCCAGGGCGTCGACGTCATCGCGACCGACCGGCCCATCGAAGCGTTCGCCGCCCTCGAGGCCGCAGAGGCGGCGCCCGAGGCGGGCGAATGCGGGATCGACCGCCTGTGAGCGCGGCGGCCCGCACCTGTCTCGTCCTCGGCGCCGGCGACGGCCTCGGCGCGTCCGTGGCGAAAGCCTTCGCGGCCGAAGGCCTCGTCACCTGCATCGCTCGGCGCCCTCGCCATCTCGAAAAACTCAGGTCCCTCGCGGACGAGATTGCGGCCGCCGGCGGCGCGGCCCGCGTCTTCGGCGTCGACGCGCGCGAGGAGGACGCCGTCGCCAGGCTTTTTGCAGACGTCGAGGCGATCGGCCCGCTGGAGGTCGTCGTCTTTAACGTCGGCGCGAATGTCTGGTTCCCGATCACCGAGACGACGGCGCGGGTCTATCGCAAACTCTGGGAGATGGGCGCCTTCGCCGGCTTCCTCGCCGGCCGCGAGGCCGCGCGCGCCATGACGCCCCGCGGGCGTGGGACGATCCTTTTCACCGGCGCCTCCGCCAGCCTGCGCGGCTCGGCGCAATTCGCCGCCTTCGCCGGGGCTAAAGCCGCCCTTCGCGCCCTCGCCCAGTCCATGGCTCGCGAGCTTGGGCCGAAGGGGGTCCATGTCGCCCACGTCATCGTCGACGGCGTCATCGACGGCCCCTTCGCCCGCGACAACGTTCCCGACGTCGACGCGCGCGCGGCCCGCGCCGAAATTCTTGATCCTGATGAAATCGCCAAGACTTACGTTCATCTCTGGAAACAGGAGAAATCCGCCTGGACGCACGAGCTCGATTTAAGGCCGTGGGCGGAAAAATGGTGAGGAGCGCTCCATGAGCAAAACGGTCGACTTCATTTTCGACTTCGCCAGTCCAAACGCCTATCTGGCGCACCGCGTGCTTTATCCGATGGCGGAGCGGCTCGGTGCGGAGGTCAATCTCATTCCCTGCCTTCTCGGCGGCATCTTCAAGGCGACCGGCAACCAGCCCCCCATGACAGCCTTCAGCGGGATCAGGGGGAAAATGGAGTACGAGATGCTGGAAATGCGTCGCTTCATCGAAAAGCACCGGCTCTCGCGCTTCCAGATGAACCCGCACTTTCCCATCAACACGCTGACCTTGATGCGCGGGCTCGTCGCCGCCGATCTTTCCGGTGAAAAGAACGCCTATGTAGCGGCGGTTCTGCCGGCCATGTGGGAGGAGGGAGAAAACCTCGGCGACGACGCGGTGATTGCGAAGGTGCTTTCCGGCGCCCGCCTTGACGCCGGGACGCTCCTTGCCCGAACCAGGGAGGACGCCGTCAAGGCGCGCCTTGCGGACAACACCGCCGCCGCCGTCGGGCGCGGCGCGTTCGGCGTCCCGACATTCTTCGTCGGCGACGAGATGTTTTTCGGCAAGGAGCGTCTCGGCCAGGTCGAAGACGCCCTCGCCGCCTGAAGCCAGCAAGCACCGGAGCCAGCCATGGCCGACCATGAAGCGGATTATGTAATCATCGGATCCGGCGCCGTGGGTATGGCGTTCGCCGATACGATCCTGCGGGAAACCGACGCCGACATCCTGTTCCTCGACCGGCGTCATATGCCCGGCGGACACTGGAACGACGCCTATCCCTTTGTCAGGCTCCATCAGCCCTCGGCCTTTTACGGCGTCGCCTCGCGCGACCTCGGAACGGGCGCCAAGGACCAAACAGGCCTCAACTAGGGGCTCTATGAACTCGCCTCCTGTCACGAAGTGTCGTCATATTTCGACCAGGTCATGCGCGAGCATTTCCTGCCCACCGGCCGCGTGCGGTATTTTCCGATGTGCGACTATCACTGGGACGGGCGCTTTACATCGCTGCTTTCAGGGGCGTCGCACGGCGTGCGGTGGCGGCGCAAGATCGTCGATGCGACCTATTACGGCACCACCGTCCCTTCGACCCACGAGCGGAAATTCGAAGTCGCCGACGACGTCGTCTGCATAGCCCCTAACGCACTTCCGCGGCATGCGCCTGACCATCCGGCTTATGTGATCCTCGGCGCCGGCAAGACGGCGATGGACGTCGGGGTCTGGCTCATGGAAGCGGGCGCGGATCCGGACGCCGTCACCTGGATCGTCCCGCGCGATTCCTGGCTCATCAATCGCGAGACGACGCAGCCCGGCGGGGAGTTTTTCGACCAGACGATCGGGGCCGTCGCGGCCCAGTTCGAGGCCTGCGTCGCCGCGTCTTCGATCGACGATCTTTTCGACCGGCTGGAAGCCTGCGGCAATCTCTTGCGCATCGATCCGAACATCCGCCCGCAAATGTACCACTGCGCCACGGTCTCGCGAGGGGAGGTCTCCGCGCTCCGGCGCATCCGAAACGTCGTGCGCATGGGTCGCGTCAGCGCGATTTCCTCCGACGACATCGTCCTTGACCGGGGCGTCGCCCCCTCGCCCGCCAACGCCCTGTTCATCGACTGCACCGCCAGCGCCGTGGAAAGGCGTCCCGCGAGGCCGAGCTTCGAGGGCGAACGCATCACGCTTCAGATGATCCGCATCTGCCAGCCGACGTTCTCCGCCGCCCTGGTCGGCCATATCGAGGCGACGCTCGACGACGAGACGGAAAAGAACCGCCTCTGCGCGCCAGTGCCGATGCCTGACGCGCCGCGGGAATGGCTGACCGCGACAATCGCCAACATGACCAACCAGTACAACTGGACCCGCGACCCTGATCTCCGCCGCTGGATCACCGATTGCCGCCTTGACGGTTTCGCCCGGATCGTTCGCGACGCCGACAAATCCGACGCTCGCAAACAGGCGCTCATCGCGCGAATGCGAGAAACGGCGTTTCCGGCGGTCTCAAACCTGCAAAGGCTCCTTGCCGCCGCCACCTGAGGTCTTCACCCGATCCCTGACCCCTACTCTGCGGGCTTTGCCTTCGCCGAGGAAAAATAGGGCCGTGCGCCAGACGAACCGCCGATCAGCCCCTTCTCGTATCCCCGCGCGAGTCTGAAGGCGAGGGCGACGGCCACAAGCGCGAAAGCGACACCGCCAAGCGCCTGTCCGATCAGCACGCCCGTGGCGCCCGCGATACGCGCGCCGATCCAAACGAAGGGGAGGATTCCGAGCGTGTTGCGGCCCCAGTTCAACGCCGTCGACCATATCGGCCGGTTGAGATTGTTGAACGCGGCGTTGGCTATGAAAAGCACTCCGTTGAAATAGAAAAGCGGCGCCACGCCGATCGCGAACACCGAGATGAGCCGCGCGCCGTCGGGCGTGAGGCGGAACTGCCCGACGATGGCGTCCACGGCGAACAACAGAACCGCCCAGATCAGGATCGTGTATGCGGCCGCGAAAATTAGCGCCTTGCGCAGCGTCTCACGCACCCGAGCGAAATCGCCGGCGCCGAAATTCTGTCCGACAATGGGGCCCACAGCCCCGGAGAGCGCGAACAAGACGCAAAACGCCAGCGGGATGAGCCGCGAAATCACTGCAAACCCGGCGACGACGTCCTCTCCGAAGCCCGCCATGTAGCGCATGGTGATAAGCCCGCCCACGGGCGTCGCCACATTGGTCAGCACCGCGGGAACCGCGATGCCGATGATCTTGCCGAAATCGGCGGCGAAGCTATCGGCCCTCAGCGGCGCGAAACCCCCGTAATGGCGCAGGATCGGCGCGATCGCCGTCGCCGCCATGGCGATCCGCGCGCCGACCGACGCCAGAGCCGCTCCCTCGAGGCCGAGGCCGAGCGCGAAAATCAGGATCGGATCGAGAACCGCGTTCACGAGCCCCGCCGCCAGCGTCGCATTCATGGCCCGCCGCGCGTCTCCATGGGCCCGCAGAAGCCCCGAGGCGACCATTCCCATGACCATGACCGGCATCGAGATCGTAACGATCTGAAGATAACGGGCGCCGCGGGCCTGGGCGTCGCCCTGCGCGCCGATCAGCGTCATTAGATCGCTCGCATAGTATGCGAAAAGCGCCCCGACCAGAACGCCGACCGAACCGCCGAGCACGAGGACGTTTGTGGCAATCGCGCGCGCGCCTTCGCTATCGCCCTCGCCGAGGCGCCGCGCACTGAGCGCAGCTGTCGCGATCATGAAACCGATCCCGATCGCGAGGTTGAAAAACAATAAAGAACCGGCGAACCCGACCGCTGCGGTCAAGGCCGGATCCCCGAGCAAGGAGATGAAATAGAGGTCGACGAAGTCGACGATGAACATGGAAAGAAGGCCCGCGCTCGAGCTCAAGGCCATCACGGCGACATGGCGCATGAGATCGCCCGTCAGGAATTTTGCTTGATTTGGCCCGGACAACGCGCTGCTTTCCCTTTTGGCGAACCGTCTGAGATATTACGCACGCCGCAAGACGACGGAGCCCCCCTCGCCCCCCTCAATTCAGCTGCCGCGCGCCTTCGGCGCCGCCGGGCGGTGCAAGCCCGCTGGCCGAGATCCACGTTTCGGGCGGGATCTGGCGCTTGAAGCAGGCGCTCGAAAGATCCCTGAAAGCGGCGGCGTTATGCGGAATCTTCCGGAGATAAAGCCTGTGTGCGATCACAATGTCCCCAAGCGAGAATTCCTCGAGGAGGTCCTGCGCCCGTCGAGTCTGGCCTGGATGGCGCAGGATCTGACCACGGCTCGAGCGACGCTGAGCCCAAGCTCTCCGATCGACGAAACGACGCGCGCGGGGCGCGTCTTCGGAAGATGGATGAGTTTAAAGCCCATCAGGGCGCGCCCTTTCAAGAGGTCCTGACTTTACGCGCCAGGCTGTGGCCGATCAAATTTCCTTCTCAGTCCGCACGGGCCGGAAGCCGTTCAAAACGGTTTCACGACGGCCAGAAAAACAACGACGATGAGGAGAATAAAGGGCGCCTCGTTCATGACGCGCCAGAAGCGCTCGCTTCGGGGTTTCCCGCCCGCTTCGAACTTGCGCTGCGCGGCGGCGTAGTAGCCGTGAATACCCGAGATCGCGAGGACGGCCGCCAGCTTTCCGTGGAACCAGCCAGCGGAAAACAGAGCCGGGTTGGCGAACAGCATAAGTCCCGCCAGCAGCCATACCGCTATCAGGGACGGCGTCATGATGCCCTTGAGGAGCCGACGCTCCATAGCGGCGAAATAACCCGCAGCCTCGCCGCCTGGCGCGGCCTGATGGTGATAGATGAAAAGGCGCGGCAGGTACATCATCCCGGCCATCCAGGCGATAACCATGATGATGTGGGTCGCTTTGAGCCACGGATAGGCGCCGATCAGAATTTCCCGCACGGGCCTATGATCCTCCCCCGTCGCGAACGAACTTCACAAGATCCGCCACGTGCTCCGGCGGCGTATCCGGCGTGAACCCGTGACCAAGATTGAAAACATACGGAACGTCGTGAAATACGCGCAAAAGCGTCGCGGCGCTGCGACGCATGTCCTCGCCGCCCGCCACGACCAGCAACGGGTCGAGCCCGCCTTGAACGACTTTGCGCGGACTGATCTCCGCGCGGGCGAAAGACGGGTCCATGGAAAAATCGACGCCGATTGCGTCGCATCCCCGCAAAAGGCCGTATTCGGGAAGTTTTTCGCCGACGCCTTTGGGGAACAGGATCACCGGCGTTTCAGGGTGGCGCGCCTTCACAGCAGCCGCGATCCGGTCGAGGGGCTTTACGCTCACGGCTTCGAGAACCGGCCAGGGCAGGCCGCCGGCCCAGGTGTCGAACAGTTGAACGGCGTCCGCGCCGGCCTCTATCTGCGCGCAGAGATAATCGGTGGTCTTGTCGACCAGGATGTCGACGAGGTCCGCAATGAAGGCGCCGTCCGAGTAATGGAGCGCGCGCAGGGCGCTCGGATCTTTCTGCGCGGCGCCGGCGAGCATGTATGTCGCGACGGTCCATGGGGCGCCGGCGAAGCCGATCAGCGCCTTTCCGGGTTCGAGCGCTTCTCGGACCCGCGAGACCGTCTCGATGATCGGCGAAAGCTGGTCAAGGACGTCCCGATCGCGAAAGCCGTCGAGATGGGCGGCCGTCGTCGGGGGCGAGAGCCGGGGCCCCTCGCCGGCCTCAAAGGCAACGCCCTGACCCAGCGCATGGGGTATCACGAGAATGTCGGCGAACAGGATGGCCGCGTCCAGATCGAACCGCCGAACCGGCTGCAGCGTCACTTCCGCGGCGAGTTCCGGGTTGTAGCAAAGATCCAGAAAAGAACCCGCCTGTTCACGAACGCGGCGATACTCGGGAAGGTAGCGCCCCGCCTGGCGCATGAACCAGATCGGCGGGATGGCCGTCGCTTCGCCTTCGAGGGTTCTGAGAAAAATGCGGTCGGGGTTTGATTGCGGTTCGCCAGGCAATTCACTCTTCCTTCATCTAGTTTAATAAAAGATTAATAAGAAGAGGCCGCTGGAAACCCGGGAAAAATGGCAGATCAAAACTTTTCACGGCGCTTCCCGCGGTTTTCCCGAACGCTTTCCTCCGCTCGGCAACTTCTCTGGATCTTGTGGAACGCTGCGGCAAAGGCTTCATTCCTCATAAGGATTCCTCCCCGCCCCGATATCGCGCTCCCCGATTATCGACAAGGGCGGGGAGCTTTCAGGAGGCGACGAGGTGGAGAAAAGTCTTCCAAGGGGTCCGGGCGCCGCGTATGGAAAGGCGAGGAAACATAAGACTTGGCCTCGCCCCGCCCTGTTCGCCCCCCGGTTTTTCCCATAAAGTCCACAGCCCATGGGTGATTCGACCGCCGCAGTCATCGATATGGAAGAGACGCAAAAGCGCGCTCCGCTCGCGAGTTACTTCCACGTTCACCTCGTTTCCGATTCCACCGGCGAGACGCTGAACGCGATGCTGAAGGCGACAACGGCCCAGTTCGCGGCCGCGCGGCCTCTTGAACACGTCCATTCGCTCGTGCGCTCGTCGACGCAGCTTGATCGGGTCATGATGGAAATCGAGGCCTCGCCGGGCATCGTCCTCCACACAGTCATTAATCCTGACCTGCGCCGCCGGCTCGAAATCCGGTGCTCGGAACTTCAGACGCCCGCCTATTCTGTGCTCGACCCGCTGATGTCGGCCTTTCGAGATTATCTCGGATTGGAGCAGACGCTGCAGACGGGCGCCCAGCACGAAATGGACGAGGCCTACTTCCGGCGGATCGAAGCGCTTGACTACACCCTCGCCCATGACGACGGCCAAATGGCGTGGGATCTCGAGCCGGCGGACGTCGTTCTCGTCGGTGTCAGCCGCACGTCGAAGACGCCGACCTGCATGTATCTTGCGAACCGCGGCGTGAAGGCGGCGAATATTCCGCTCGTCCCCGGCGTGGAACTGCCTGAAGCGGTCTTCTCCTTGCGCAAGCCGCTGGTCGTCGGTCTGGTCGCAAGTCCGGAGCGTCTCGCCCAAATCCGCAAAAGCCGGCTCGGGGAGCTGAACGCCTCCCAACATGCGGAAAATTATTCCGATCTAGAAAGCGTGCGCGACGAGGTCCGCATGGCCAAACGCCTTTTCGCGAAACATCGCTGGCCCGCCATCGACGTGACCCGCCGTTCGGTGGAGGAAACCGCGGCGACCATTCTCACGAAACTCTCCGCCCGGCGGGATCAGCCGAACGAGGCGAACGGAAAATGACGCGGCGCATCGTTCTCGCATCCGGGAGCGCGATCCGGGCGAAAATCCTGAGCGAAGCCGGGATCGACTTCGACATCGTCAAGACGGGCGTGGACGAGGACGCGATCAAACGCCGCCACGCGGAATCCGGTTCACCGCTTGAGGAAACCGCCGCGGCCCTTGCCGACGCCAAGGCCCTCGGCGTTGAGGCTGGCCCCCATGTCAGCGTCATTGGCGCTGACCAGATGCTCGAACACCGCGGCGAGGCCTTCGACAAGCCGAAAGATCTTGCAGAAGCGGCCGCGCGCCTCGAACGCCTCCAGGGCGAAGCCCACACGCTGATCAACGCGGTCTCGATCGCCCAGAACGGGCGCATCGTCCATCGCGCCCTCGAGCGGCCGCGCTTGTGGATGCGTGCGATGACGCGCGAGGAGATCGCCGCCTATGTCGCAGAAGCCGGCCCGGCGATCCTCTCAAGCGTCGGTGCGTACCAGGTCGAAAAACTTGGCGCGCGGCTCTTCGAGCGCATCGAAGGGGACTATTTCGCCGTCCTCGGATTGTCCCTGTTTCCGTTGCTGGGTTTTCTGCGCGGTCAGGACCTTCTGGAGTTTTGAGCCATTGAGCGCCAACGCCGGGCCCCCTGATCGCTCACCTCGCCTCGCCGCCGTCATCGGCTGGCCCATCGGCCATTCGCTCTCGCCGCTCATTCACCGGACCTGGGCCGATCGCGAAGGGGCGCCGGCCTATTACATTCCCCTCGCCGTCGAGCCCGGATTCGACGCTTTCGCCGCCGCCGCCTCGAGACTTTCCGCGCTCGGCTTCGCGGGAGCGAACGTCACGATCCCCCACAAGGAAAACGCACTCAAATGGGCGGGTCGGGCCAGTCCCGACGCGGCTGCGGCGGGGGCGGCCAACATGATCACGTTCGACGAGGATGCGGCGTATGCGGACAACTCGGATATCGGCGGGTTCGCGCAGGCCCTGGATGACGTCCTCGCCTCCGGCGACCCGCGCGGGCGGGCGCTGGTGCTCGGCGCCGGCGGGGCGGCGCGCGGCGTCGCCCTCGCCCTTCAGCGCCTCGGCTATGAAGAGATTGTGATCTGCAACCGGACTGCGGCCAGAGCCGAAGCCCTGGCGCGCCGCATCCATGGCGGGCGCGTCGCTCCTTGGGAAATGCGCAGCGACCTGGCCGCCCGCGCGGATGTCCTCGTCAATGCGACCGCTCTCGGGATGACCGGCCAGGCGCGCCTCGACATCGATCTGGCTGCGGCGCCCGGCCATGCGATTGTCAGCGACATCGTCTACGACCCTCTCGTCACGCCGCTGCTCGCTGAAGCCGCGGCCCGGGGCCTGCGCACGCTCGACGGTCTCGTCATGCTCATGAATCAGGCGGCGCCGGGTTATCGCGCCTGGCTTGGCGAAGTCGCGCAGGTTGATGGAGACCTCCGCCGCCGGCTGGAAAACGCCTTGAGGGGTTCCCCATGATCTCCATCGGCCTCACCGGATCAATCGGCATGGGCAAATCGACCGTCGCACGGATGTTCGCCGAAGCAGGCGCGTGCGTCTGGAGCGCCGACGACGCGGTGCACCGCCTCTATTCAAAGGGCGGCGCCGGGGCGGCGCCGGTCGGCGCGGCCTTTCCCGAGGCGATCGTCGACGGCGCTGTGGACCGGGACAGGCTGGCAGCGCGCGTTCTTTCCGAACCCGCGGCGCGCCAGCGCCTTGAAGCCATAGTGCACCCGCTCGTCGGGGAGGACCGGGCCGCCTTCCTCAAGGACGCCCGCGCCCGCAACGCCGATCTCGTTGTCCTCGACATTCCGCTTCTCTTCGAGAGCGGAGGCGAGACCGCCGTCGACGTGGTTGTCGTCGTATCGGCGCCGGCCGACGTGCAGCGCGCTCGGGTCCTGGCGCGGGACGGCATGACCGAGCAGAAGTTCGAGGCGATCCTGGCGGCGCAGACGCCTGATGCGGAAAAAAGAGCGCGTGCGGACTATATCGTTGACACGGGGGTCTGCCTTGAGGAGACGAGGGCCGAGGTCGTCGACGTCGTTCAGAAGATCAGGGACCGCTTCAGCGCCCGCCCCCGCGGGTCCGGCCCCTGAGGATCGGCGAGCGCGCAAGAACCTCGGCGATCGGGGAGACCATCGGTCGCCGTCGTCACCAGCCGCATGTGCGCTCCGCGTTCTCGTCCTGCAGCCATTCCATCAGCGGCGCGAAATAATCGACCATGGCGCCGCCGTCGATACGCGACGCGCCCGTGAAGGCCTCCAGCGCCTCCGGCCAGGGCCGTGAAGCGCCGAGGGCAAGCATGTCCTGAAACGCCTCGCCGACTTCGCCGGCCTGGTAGATCGAACAGCGGTGCAGCGGGCCTTCCCAGCCGGCCCGCTCGCAAGCCGCCTTGTGGAACTGAAACTGCAACAGGCCCGCGATGAAATAGCGCGTATAGGAAGTGTTGTTGGGAACGTGATACTTCCCTCCGGGATCGAAATAGCGCGCCTCGCGGGGAGCTGGCGGTCGAACGCCCTGATATCTCCTTCGCAGATCCCACCAGCCCTCATTGTAGGTCTCCGGGGTCAGTTCCCCTGAAAAAACCTGCCAGCGCCACTTGTCGACGAGCAGCCCGAACGGGAGGAACGCGACCTTTTCCAGCGCCTGGCGCATCAGCAGGCCCAGATCTTTCGAGGCGTCCGGCGTCTCCTCTATGAGGCCGATGCTTTGTAGATATTCCGGCGTGATCGACAGCGCGATCATGTCGCCGATCGCTTCATGAAAGCCGCCATTCGCCCCTTCCTGAAAAAGAACCGGCTGGTTCTTGTAAGACAGATAGTAGTAAACATGGCCAAGTTCATGGTGAACGGTCTGGAAGTCGTCGGCGTTCACCTTCGTGCACATCTTAATGCGTACGTCTTCGGCGTAATCCATATGCCAGGCCGAAGCGTGGCAGGCGACGGCGCGGTCCTGCGGCTTGGTGATCTGCGAACGGGTCCAGAACGTCTCCGGCAAGGACGGGAAGCCGACCGAGGTGAAAAACGCTTCGGCGGTCCTTACGATCTGTTCGGCGTCATAATCATTCCTTCGCAGCAGCTCGGTCAGGTCGTAGCCCGGATCTGCGCCCTCCGGCGCTGCGACGTCATAGATGTTGCCCCAGCTCTGCGCCCACATATTCCCGAGGAGATCGGCGCGGATCGGCTGGTCGAGCGGGACGATGGCGTCCCCATAGGCCTCGTTGAGCTTCGCGCGGACGTGGCAGTGCAACTCATCGTATAGCGGCTTGACCTCCGACCACAGACGTTCCGTCTCCGCTTCGAATTCGGCGGGCGGGAGATCGTAGCGCGCGCGCCACATGGCGCCGAGATCGTCGAAACCCAGCTCGCGCGCGCCTGCATTGGCGATCTCAACCATGCGCGCGTAATCGGCCTTCATGTCGCCTCCGTTCTCGTAAGGCGCCACAGGCACCTCGCGCCATTTGGTCCAGATCTCCTGAAGCTTTTCCGGGTCGCGGAGCGTTCCCATCATCTCTTCGAGATCGACGCGCGGCGTTTCTTCGCCGTCGACCTCGATCGCACCGGTTGCGTAATGCGCGCTGATCCGCGTCGTGATGGCCGCGAGTTCGTCCGCGGCGCCGGCGTCGGAGGGCGCGGGCACGTTGACGCCGAGTTTGATCTTCTCGATTTTCCGGCGCGTCCGTTCGGGAAGATCGAGACCGTTGAAGCGCTTGGCGCCGTTGGCGAATTCAACGCCGCGCTTGACGTTCTCTGCACCGACTTTTTCTGCGAGCCAGTTGGAATCAAAGTTGATATACGTATTGTTCAGCCAGTCGACGCGCGCGCCGAATTCCCCGTTTCGGCGCGTCGCTTCTTCAACGCTTTGAACGAAGGCCTTCGCTTCCGCCGCGTCGGGTCCCGCGTCGGGCGCCTTCGGCGCGGGCCGCTGCGCCTCCGGGGCCGTTTCTTCCTTGGGCGCCGTTTCATCGCTGCACGAGATGATGAGGGCGATTGTCGAGACGGCGACGAGGCCGGCCAGCGCGCGTCGGATCGTGGTGGAGGTCATGGCGTTTTCCCCGGCGGATGAACTTGTGGTAACGTTACCGGAAGTTGCGGGCGCGCAAAAGCCGCATTCCCCCCGAAGGCGCCCAGGATTCCGCCCGAAGGCGCCGAGCCGCGCCCCGCCAGGCCTCAGCGCGACAGCGTTTTCTCCGGATGGACGCCGTCGACATACCCCATGAAGGGCGGATGGATCGAATAGCCGATCAGTTCCCTGGCGCGGTCGGGCAGCGTGGCGGCGATGTCGGGCGGTACGGCCAGGGCCATGTTTTCAAGCTGGCGAGCCCAGCCGACGCAGTATTGCGGCGTCACGATCAGGCGCGACTTCTGCGAGCGGTTGGCGCCGCCGCGGTGCATGAGCGTGCCTTTCGCCACCATCAGCGAGCCCGAAGGCATGACAGCCTTGACCGCATCCGGCCGGCGGGCCGGGTCGTCTTCCACGGGACGGACGGTTCGGTCCTGAAACGCCGAGTTCTCCCCGTGGAAGTTCGATTGCAGCGCGCCGACGTCCTCCGCGGTCCAGCAATGGCTCCCCGGGATGACTTCCGTCGCCCCGTTTTCTTCCGTCATGTCGTCGATCGCCCAGAACGCGCTGAGGCCCCAGGCGTTGCGCGGGAGCGGTTCGGCCATGTGGCTGTCGTCGTAGTGCCAAGGCTGAACCGTTTCGCCCGGATGGAGGTTGATCGCCAGGCAGGCCGACAGAAGAAAGGAGCGCCCGAGCTCGGCTTCGGCGAAGGCGAGGGCCAGCGGATGGATGACCAGATCCGCGAAGATCGGCGCCTTGGCGAGCAGGGCGTAGACCCGGTTCGATTTCAGCCCCTCGAAATCGTTGCGTCCGGCGAGGTTCGCCTCCAGGTATGGTGCGAGCGCGGCGCGCGCGGCCGCGACCGTTTCAGCGGGAAGGACCTCCTTGAATATGAGATATCCCTCGGCGCCGAACTGCGCGAACGCTTCGTCGAAGGAACGCCCTTCAAGCCACGGCGAGAGGTCCTTGGGGGAAACGGAGGCGATATCCATGGTTCAGTCCTGCGCGGCCTGCGCAGCGAGTTTACGCCCTCCCTCGCGCCCGAGGAAAGAGCTCGCGGCGGTCAGATCTTTTCCGACAGCCTTATCGCCGCGCGGCAGCCCGCCTGGATCGCCGCCCTCAGGATGGGAAAACCGAGCGCGTCGCGGGCTCCTTCCCGCTCGGCGACGGTCTTGTGCTCCAGCTCGTCGTCGCGGAATCGTCGCACGGTTTCCGCGAGGTCCGGGTGCGACGGCTCGAGCGCTTCGGCCTGTTCGGCGTAGTGTTGTTCGATGACTTCTTCTACGGCCGCGGTGCAGGCCATGGCGGCCTTCTCGCCCATCAGGGCCGTGCCCGCGCCGAGCGCGAAGCCGGCCGCGTTCCACAGCGGGGCGAGGAGCGTCGGCCTGACGCCCCGTTCCACCAGCAGCGCGTCGAAGGTTTGCAGGTGTTCGGCTTCGCCCGCCTCCATCTCCTCCAGAAGGACGGCGATATCCTCCTTGCCCGCGACGTTGTCGAAAACGGCGCGCTGGCCCTTGTAAATCTGAACGGCCCCGTATTCGCCCGCGTGGTCGACGCGCAGCATTTCCGCGACACGCCGGTCTCGGGGACCGGGACGATCGTTAAGCTCATCAAACGACGTAGGGCGCGCGGATGTCATCGGTTTTCAGTCCTTAGCTGGCGGCCCGTGGCCGGAGCGGGTCGGCGTTCGTCCCGGGCCCGGCGCGATGCGGCGACGGCGGCGGTGAAAGCAAGGGCGAACAGGCCGGCGGAGAAGAGCAGATTCCAGCCCGCCATGGAGATCCCGAACAGTCGCCAGAGCGCGTCCCCGCAGGATGGCCCGGACGGGCCTTCGCCAAGCGCCGCACTGAGATCGGCGTCCGGCGGGACCGTCTCGGCCGGAGCGGAACAGGTCGGCGGCCCGGGCCAGAAGCCGAATTCGACGCCGGTGTGGTAAAAGGCGAGCCCCGCGCTCAGCGCGTAAACGAGCGAAAGGGCCCCGACGCTCGCGGCGGCGGCGAGCCGCGCTCTCACGACGAACGCCGCGATGATCCCGCCGAGGGCGACCCCGAGGGCGGCCCAGTGGGCTTCGCGCTGGTCGAGGCACAACTCGCAAGGGGGAAAGCCGAGACGCTCGAAGATATGCGCTCCTGCAAGCAGGCTTGCGCTCGTGGCCGCGCCGAGGATGAGCGCGCCGTTAATGAACGAATGTCTCGCAAACAAGCTGTGCATCATCGCGATAACGTAACGCGTCAGACGTCCGCGCGCCTCCGACGGATCGTCACAGAGGCGACGACGCGCTTCAAGCCCCTGGCGATCAGACGCCGCCGGCAAGAAGCGCCTTGATGGCGCTCGCAGCTTCGACCCCGAAAAACAGGAGCAGCGCGATCCAGAGAAAACCGATGACGAGCCCGGCGATGACCAGGAGCCCGTCCCGTTCGATAAGCCCGAGAGAGGTGATCGCGACGCCGATCCCTGGAATCGTGTTCGTCGAGGGCAGCGGCACCATGATCGAAGCGGTGGGCGCAAGCATCAATGCGCCGACGAGGCGCGCGCCGGTCGGACCCGTGACGAAGCGCAGTCGCGGTCGCGCGATCCGCTCAACCCAGCCGACATATCGCTCGCTGCGCATGAGGACCTTGCGGAAATCGGCGATCGCGAAGGCCCGCGCCTTGAGTCTCGCCGGAAACCACGGGTGTTGTTTGCCAGCGGCGAGCTGGCCGGCGAGCGCGAGCATCGGGAAGGAGACGATCTGCGGCAGGAGGTATACGAAGGGAAGGCAGCAGGGCAGGGCGAGGAGCAGAAGGAGAAAACCGAAGGCCCGCTCGTCAAGCCGGTCGAGCACGTCGCCAAGCGTCGCGGTCCCGGCGATTTCCGCCGCGACGGGGCCGCTCCCGCCGCCAGCGAGGCCGCGCGCTGCGTGCCGCCGATCAAGATCGTCGAGAATGTCGGCGAGGAGCGCCGTCGCGCCGCGCATCGGTGCGGGGCCGTCGCCGCGCCGGGCGCGGCCGCTTTCGGTTGCGTCGTCATCCGCCGGGCCCGGCTGCTCCTCCATCGCCATGGCCGGGTCGGCGCCTTCGCTCGCCGTCATCTTCGGACCGCCTTTC
>CAZBOC010000018.1:0-18915 GCA_964493225.1 uncultured Caulobacterales bacterium
GTCGACGCGAGGCTCGCAGCGCTGCAGGGCGCGCTCGTGGACAAGGCCGAAGCCTGCGCGGGCGACGTCATGCCGGGCTACACCCACCTGCAACCGGCCCAGCCCGTCACCTTCGGACACCACTGCCTCGCCTATGTCGAGATGGCGGCGCGCGATCGCGCGCGGTTCGCGGAGGCCCGCGCGCGCGCGAACGAATGCCCCCTCGGCGCGGCGGCGCTGGCCGGAACATCCTTCCCGATCGCCCGCGCGGCGACGGCCGCCGCGCTCGGTTTCGACCGGCCCATGGCCAATTCCCTCGACGCGGTCTCGGCGCGCGACTTTGCGCTGGAAGCCCTCGCCGCGGCGTCTATCGCCGCCATGCATGCGTCCCGGCTCGCCGAGGAGATCGTCCTTTGGACCTCGCCCCATTTCGGTTTCGCGCAACTTACGGACGCCTTCTCAACGGGCTCCTCGATCATGCCGCAGAAACGAAATCCCGACGCGGCCGAACTCTGCCGGGCGAAGACCGGGCGGATTTCAAGCGCTTTTGCTGGCCTTTTGACAGTCATGAAGGGCCTGCCGCTGGCCTATTCAAAAGACATGCAGGAAGACAAGGCCGCGACGTTCGAGGCGTTCGACGATCTCGCCCTCGTCCTCGCGGCGATGGCGGGCATGGTCGCCGACATGCGGATCGACCGTGCGGCGATGCGCGCAGCAGCGATGAAGGGCCATGCGACTGCGACGGACCTCGCAGACTGGCTCGTGCGCGCCCTCGACATGCCGTTTCGCGACGCGCACCACGCGACGGGCGCGATCGTCGCGCTCGCCGAAAAGAGCGGCCGGCGGCTCGACGAATTGACGCTGGACGAGCTGCGTTCGGTTGAGCCGCGTATCGAAAAGGCCGTATTCTCGGTCCTGTCGGTCGACGCCTCGGTCGCGTCGCGCACGTCGTTCGGCGGAACGGCGCCGGACAATGTGAGCGCGCAGGTCAAGGCCTGGCGGGAGAAACTGGGATGAGACTTCTGATCTTGCTCGCTGCGAGCCTGGCGTTGGCGACCGCCTGCGGTAAGAAAGCCCCGCTGCGTCCGCCGAGCTCGGATCCGCCGGCGCAAGACCCTGCGCCGTCCGAAGACGACGCGTCCTGACGCCGTGCACCATTTCGCCTATCGGGACGGCGTCCTCTGCGCCGAGAACATCAGCCTAGAGACGATCGCCGAGGCGGTCGGGACGCCTTTCTATTGCTACTCGGAGGCGACGCTGCGCCGGCATATGGGCGTGTTTCGCGACGCCTTCGCCGGGGCCGACGCGCTCGTCGCCTATTCGGTGAAGGCCAATTCCAACCTTTCGGTCATCAGGGTCCTTGCGCAGGAAGGCGCCGGCGCGGACGTCGTCTCGGCGGGCGAATTGCGCCGGGCGCGCGCTGCGGGCGTCGACCGCGGCAAGATCGTTTTCTCCGGCGTCGGCAAGACGCGCAGCGAAATGGCGTTTGCGCTGGACGAGGGCATCCACCAGTTCAACGTGGAATCCGAACCTGAACTCGACGCGCTGAACGAGGTCGCGACTTCGAAGGGCGCGCGCGCCCCGGTGGCGTTCCGCGTCAATCCGGATGTCGCCGCGGGCGGCCATGAAAAAATCTCAACCGGCAAGGCGGAGGACAAGTTCGGCGTCCCATGGTCGCGGGCCCGTGCGCTTTACGCGCGCGCGGCGGCGATGGCGGGGATCGCCGTGAAAGGGGTCGACGTTCATATCGGCTCGCAGATCGCCGACCTCGATCCCTTCCGCAGGGCCTTCGCAAGGGTGGCCCAGCTCGTCCGGGAGCTGCGCGCCGACGGCGTCGCGATCGAGCGCATCGATCTCGGCGGCGGGCTCGGCATCCCCTATGGCGACGCGCCGCAAGATCCACCGCACCCGGATGAATATGCGAAACTGATCAGGGAAATCGCCGATCCCCTCGGCGTCCAGCTGATCTTCGAGCCGGGGCGCATGATTGTTGGAAATGCGGGCGTGCTCGTCTCGCGCGTAGTCTACGACAAGCCCGGCGACGTGCGGCGCTTTTTGATCCTCGACGCAGGCATGAACGATCTCATCCGACCGGCGCTTTACGACGCCTATCACGCGATCCTGCCGGTGCGGGACAGTCCCGGAACGCCGCGCGCCGTCTATGACGTCGTCGGCCCCGTCTGCGAAACCGGCGACCGGTTCGCTCTCGCGCGCGAAATGCCGGTCCAGGCCCCGGGCGACCTCGTCGCCCTCATGTCGGCCGGCGCCTATGGCGCCGTTCAGGCCTCGCAGTACAACACGCGCCCGCTCGTTCCCGAGATCCTCGTCAGCGGCGACCGCTTCGCCGTCATTCGCCGGCGACCCGACTTCGAGGAGATGACCGCCCTCGAGGCGCGGCCGGACTGGCTCGGCTAACCCGTGTAGTAAATCCGGAAATTGTTCACCACCACGGCGGCGTTGGAAATGATCCCGACGGTGAAGATGCCGAGGACGATGCGATGGGGGTACCACAGCACCATCGCCGAGATGACGGCCTGCAGAAAGAGTTTCGCGCCGATCCAGCCTTCGCCGAAATTCTCCATGGCCGCGCGCATCACCGGGTTGACCTCCTCCCCGGCGCCCGAGGCGATGCTGGCGTTGGTCGAGACGATGTCGAGCGCGCCGACCACGTTATAGACGACCGTCAGACCGGCCGCGCAGATGAAAGCGCCGTCCTTCAGGCGCGAGCGCGCGGCTTCGCGGATGAGGCGGGAGCGACCTTTCGCCGAAGCGAGCGACCAGACCAAGATGCGTCCTTTCGCGTTAGCCCTGACCCTGCGATACCGTGGAACGGGAATTGCGGCGCAGGGCGTGTTAAAAGAGACGAAACGCCGGCGCGCAAGATCGACGCCGGCCGTCGGCGAAGCTAGAGTGCAAAAAGTATGACGAGTGACGTGGGACACGACGCCGGAGACGCCGCCGAGAGCGGCCGGCCGGCGCGGCGCGGCGCAAGACGGGCCGACTCGGGCAAGCGCGCCGGGCGAACGCGGTCGCAGCGGCGCGCCGGTGGCCCGGGGACGCCCTCCGTCCTCGCCGCCCGCCTCGTTCTGTTCTGGGAGCGCCTGTGGCCCGCGCTGGCCGTTCTCATCGCGCCGGTCTTCCTGTTCAATATTCTCAGCCTGTTCGGCGTCTGGCGGGAAACGCCGGCGGCGCTGCACTGGGCCGGCATCATCTGCGCGGGCGCCGCGACCGGCTATTTCGCGTTCCGCCATCTCCCCGCCGTCGCGTGGCCGAGCCGGCGCGAGGCCCTCCTGCGGCTGGAGCAGGACGGCGGAGCGCGCCACGCGCCGCTGCGCGCCCTGGAAGACAGCCCCTTCGCCGGCGACGCGGAAGATCCCTTCTGGCGCGCCCACCTCGAGGCGATGCGAAAACGCGCCCGCGCGGCGCGTCTGAACAAGCCGAAGGCGACCATCGACGCGCGCGACCCGCTCGCTCTGCTATACGCCGCCATCGGCCTCCTCGCCGTAGCCCTGGTCGCCGCAGGCGACGAGCGCGGCCCGCGCCTCGCCGAGGGCCTGCGCCCCAGCGGGGTATTGAAGGACGGCCTTTCCGTGGCGGATCTCTGGATCGAACCGCCCGACTATACGGGAAAGGCCCCGATCTATCTCCTGCGCGCAGGCGAGCGGCTTTCGGGTCTCCGCGAGCAGGTCGACGCGCCCGCGGGCTCGTCGGTGGTCGTCCAGGTCAATTCCGCGCTCGGCCACCGCCTCTCCTTCGAAACCGAAAACGGCGAGACCGTCGCGGCCCGGGATGAAGAGGCCTCGAAAGGCGGGGCGACCCGCGCGCGCCTTGCGCTTTCCGACAGCGGGCTGCTGCGCTTGCGTCTCGCCGGCGACGAAGGCCAGTGGCCGATCGGCGCGATACCGGACCGCGCGCCGCTGGTGCGCTTCCTCGCGGATCCCGCCGCAACCGACGACGCGCGCGTCGCTTTCGCCGTCACCGTCGACGACGATTACGGCGTGACCGGCGCGCGACTGCGCATGCGCCTCGCGCCGGACCAGCGCCGCCCGCTTGATGCGCCGGCCTTTGACGAGGCGAGCCTCTTGCAGACGCGCACCCTCGCCTTCGACGGTCTCGCCGGCGCGATCGGGGAACGCCGGTTCGACGTCGATCTGCAGGCCGACCCCTGGGCCGGGCTCGAGGTTGTCGCCCGACTCGTCGTCGAGGACGGCGCCGGACAAGTCGGGGAGACCGAGGAGGCGCGCTTCCGCCTGCCCGAGCGCGTCTTCTTCAATCCCCTCGCCAAGGCGGTCGTCGAGCAGCGCCGCACGCTGGCCGTCGCGCCCTCGCGCTGGACGCGCGCCGGCCGGTCCTTCGACGCCATGACCTTCGCACCGGAAGCCTTCTACGAAGATGCGGCGGAATACCTGCTGATGCGCACCGCTTTCTGGCGCGTGATGAAAAACGCCGACCGCGATTACGCCGAGACCGTCGAGGATTTCTGGCCCCTCGCCCTGCAGCTCGAAGACGAGGCGCTCGAACTCGCCCGCCGGAGGCTTGAGGCCGCCGAGCAGGCGCTGCGCGAAGCGCTGGAGCGCGGCGCGGGCGACGAAGAGATCGCCGAGCTCGTCGAGGAACTGCGCGCGGCCATGAACCAGTATGTCGAGGCGCTCGCCCGCTCCGGGCAGGCGGAAATGAGCGAGGGCGGCGGCGAGGGCGAGTCGATTGACCAGAGCGACCTGAACGAAATGCTCGATTCGATCCGCGACCTCGCCCAGTCCGGGGCCCAGAACGCCGCGCGCCAGGCCCTGAGCGATCTCCAGAACCTCCTCAACAATCTGCGCTTTTCAGGGCGCTCCGGCTCCGGACGATCGCGCGAGGGACAGCCCGGCGGCGAAGGCGAGGGCCAGGGCGGGCCGGCGGGACGGGCCGGCGACCTGATCGGCCGCCAGCGCGATCTCGCGAACCGCTCCTATGAAGAGGGGCTTGGCGAGGGCGAGGCGGGCGCCGGACCGCCGGGGCCTGGCGGCGGCGAACAGGGCGCGCCCGGCGAAGGCGGCCGCACCGCCGGCGCGGGAGAGCGTCTCGCCCGGGATCAGAACGCCCTCGGCGGCGATCTCGAGGCGCTTCAGGACGAGCTCGCGAGCGGCGCTGGCGGGGCGGGAGATCCTGATCCGAACGGAGAAGCGGCGCGCGCCTTCGATGAGGCCGCGCGCGAAATGCGCCGCGCCGAACAAGCCCTGCGCAACGAGAATTTCAACGCCGCCAACGGCGCGATGGAGCGCGCCATCGCCGGCTTGCGCGACGGCGCGGAGGCCCTCGCCGAGGAAGCCGGCCGCCAGGCCCGCGAACGCCGGGGCCAGCAAGCTGGCCAATCGGGCGAACAGGGCGGCCCGGGTTATGATCCCCTCGGCCGGCCGATGGGTCGCTACGGGACCGGCGAGGAAACCGAAGTCCCCGACGAGGCCGCCTATCAGCGCGCCCGCGACGTCCTGAAAGAATTGCGCCGGCGCCTGCAAGAAGGCGAGCGCACCGAGGAAGAGATCGAGTATCTGGAGCGGCTGTTGCAGCGGTTTTGAGCCGTGCTGCGCAGTTGAGCCGGCGGAGAAGCGCGCGAGGACTGAAGCCGAAATCTTCGCAGCTTTTCAGTGCGGGAACAAACCTGAAGAACAACATTTCAATCGGTCTGGCGGCGGGCGAGGACCGCGTATCATTCGAACGCCGCACCAATCGCGAGGCAATGGACACCGCGTGATCGGCGGCAAACCACCGCGCAGCCTCGAAGCATGCGTCTTCTGCGGCATTCTTCGCCAATTGGAAGAGAAACTTGCGGAAGCGATTTCAGCTGATGAAGCAACGCGCCCGCAGGGCGCGCGCCGACGCCTCCTCGATGGAAAGCCCCGGAAATCGCGTTCACCGCCGCGCAACTCATCCGGCCTCGGATTTTCTTCGAATAGTATCGGGCCGCAGGGTTGGGCATCGATCCAGGCGGCGCGAGGCAGGCGCGGGCGCGCACCGGCGCTTGTGCGCCCAACGCGCGGATGACCCATCATCCGCGCAGACTGGTATAAGTGGTCGGAGAAACGCCCGGCGGACCGCGAAGTCTCGTACGGGATATTCGGATAAGCGACCCTTGACAGAGAGGCGCCGCCTGGAGACCGGGAAAGAAACTTCGAATTCCGGGGCGATCGGCCCGGGGAGCATCTTCTCCGCAAACCCGTGAACTCGCGGCGATCGGCGCCGGGATCGCCGTCAAACCACCCCGATAAAATCGAGCCCGCGCTTGCGGCCGTCGTCGTCCATGCCGTAGCCGACGAGAAAATCCTCCGCCCCCGCCTCGAAGCCGACATAGTCCGCCTCGATATCGTCATGGCGCCCCGTATCCTTCGCCACGAGAACGCAAATCTTGGCGGCCCGAGCGCCCCGCTCCAGAACCATGCGCTTCGCGAAATGCAGGCTGCGGCCCGTGTCGAGGACATCGTCGACGATCAGGACGTCGCGCCCCTCGAGCGATACGGAAAAATCCTTCAGGAGTGCGACGACGCCGGACGAGGCCCGCGCGCCGCCGTAACTCGACAACTGCACGAAATCGACCAACGGATCGCCGCCCCGCGCCTGCATCGCGCGCAAAAGGTCGGCCGCGAAAATGAACGCGCCCGTCAGCACCGGGGCCATCAGGAAATCCGCGCCGAAATCGCGAACGATCCCTTCGGCGAGGTCTTCCGTACGCGCCCTTATCGCGTCCGACGAAAACAATGTGCGCATGGCGGATCCTCCCGGCGAATGAGCGCCGGACCATAGCGGAACGCCGGCGGGCGCCCGACACCCCCCGACGCGCGCGCGGTCACTCGATCACCGACGGCGCGTCGCGCTCCTCCGGCGCGAAGGTGAGCGCGATCTCAGCGACCCCTTCGGGCGCGCGCGCGCGGGTCTGGAATTCAGCCGTCCCCTGCGCCGCGATCTCGGCCGCGCCGACATCAAAGGTCCAGCGCGCGAGGAGCGCGCCGTCTTCGTCGAACGCCTCAGCCTGCATGCGCGGCGCGGGAAGAACCTTATCGCCGTCATTGGCGAGAAGCCCCGTCACTTCGACGACGGGGCCGTTGGTCGACATGGCGAGGCGATGCGAGACCTGGGCGATCTTCAGGCCCTTCGGCTGCGCGTCGACGCCGATGACGGCGTAGGCCGCGCTCGCATTGGGCCAGGCGTTGACGATATCTTCCCGGTACGCATAGACGACGAATGCGCTCGCCGCCACGGCGAGGGCCCATGCCGACCAGCCCGCCGCACGCAACGGCGTCAGCCGGTTTTTCTCGCGCGCCTCGGCGCGGCGACGCGCCTTGCGCACCGCTTTTTCGAGCGCTTTGGGCTGAACGCGGAGGGCCTTGAAGAATTCGTCGTTGAAGATGCG
Source organism: uncultured Caulobacterales bacterium (assembly GCA_964493225.1). Lineage (GTDB taxonomy): Bacteria > Pseudomonadota > Alphaproteobacteria > Caulobacterales > Parvularculaceae > JAJFFW01. The sequence continues at coordinate 7,367 of CAZBOC010000018.1, forward strand.
CTCCGCCGTCCGGTCGAGGGGGTCGAGCGCGACGAGCGCGGTTTCCTCGCCGCCGTCGCGTTCGTCGCGTTCGTCGCGCTCGTCGCGGCGGCCGAAAGCCCGCCGGGCGGGCTCCGCATCCCCGTCCGACCGGACGCGGCCTGCGACAAGGTCCTCGAAATCCGCGTCGACGACGCCGGCCTCGGCGTGCGGCGACGCAGCGACTTCTCCCTCTTCGCCGCCGGCGAAATTCAGCGCTTCAGACGGCGCGTCCGCCTCCTCTGCGTCCATGGAGGCGATTTCGCGCTGGCGCGCGCGCAGGCGCTGGAAGAAGCTTTCATGCAGCGCCTCGCCCGCGCTCGGGCGATCCCCGCCGGCGTCCGGATCGGCGACGTCGAACAGGGCGTCGTCCTCGCCGCCCGGCGCGGAGGGCCTTTTCGTCAGGAATTCGCCGACGGGCGCGGCGGGCGGCACAAACCAGCTCGCCTCGCAGGCCGCGCAGACGACCGACCGGCCGTCAGGAGAAAAGGCCGCATCCTCGACATCATAGCGTGTGGAACAAGTCGGACAGGATATTATCATGCGCAGTGAGAATCATGGCCTTGATGGGCGTTTTGAACAGGCGCGCCCGGACGCGCCGGGAGATTTCCGTGATCGTTGGATTTCACGACGTCAGCCTTTGCTATGCGGACGGACCGAACGACGAGCCGGTCGAGGTCCTGCGCAAACTCAATTTCACGCTGAAGGCCGGCGAGTTCCGTTTCGTGACGGGCGCGTCGGGCGCCGGCAAGACCTCGCTCCTGAAGCTCATCTATCTCGCGCATCGCCCGACGGGCGGGCGGCTGACGCTCTTCGGCGAGGACGTGACGGGCGCGGACCGCGCGGCGCTTCCGGCCCTGCGCCGACGCATCGGCGTCGTCTTTCAGGAGTTCCGCCTTCTCGACCATCTGACCGCCTTCGAGAACGTCGCCCTCCCCATGAAGGTGGCGGGCGTTAACCATAACGCCTATCGTGAAGACGTAAGCGAACTCTTAAGCTGGGTCGGTCTCGGCCACCGGATGCACGCAAAGCCGGCGACCCTGTCGGGCGGCGAGAAGCAGCGGGTCGCGCTCGCGCGCGCGCTCGTCTCCAAGCCCGATCTCATCCTCGCCGACGAGCCGACCGGAAACGTCGATCCTGAAATGAGCGAAAAGATCATGCGGCTTTTCATTGAACTGAATAAACTCGGCGCGGCCGTCATCGTCGCCACGCACGACCACGATCTCATCAGCACATTGAAAAAGCCCACCGCGCATCTGGAGGACGGCCGTTTCGTCAGAACAAGGAGGAAGACGCCGTGAACCAGCCCTCGGACATCGCTGAGCGCTACGCGCCGGAGAGCCCGGAGGCGAACGCAGAGCGGGCGATCGCGAGCCCCTTGCGGCGGCTGCGCTCCGAACCGCTGCTGCCGGACGCCGGCGCGGGCGGCGCGCCGCTCACCGCCGTCATCGCGATTATCTCCTTCCTCGCCGCCATCGCGCTCGCCGCCTTTCTCGTCATCGCGGCGGCTGCGAACGACTGGACGAGCGAGTTGAAGACGTCCTTCACCATCCAGGTCAAGGGCGCGGACCCGGAAGCCATTCTGGCGCAGACGGCGGAAATCGAACGCATTCTCGCGTCCGTCGACGGCGTCCTGGCGACCAACGTGATCGCGCCGGAGGACGCCGCGCGGCTGCTGGAGCCCTGGCTGGGAAAGGGCAATGTCGGCGATTATCTCAACGTTCCGGCGATCGTCGAGGTGCGCGCGAGCGAGGCGCTGCGCAGCCGCCTCGACAATCTCGGCGCCCGGCTCGCCGCCGTCGCGCCAGGCGCCGTCATCGACGACCACGGCGAATGGCGCGGGCGCCTCGCCGCAGCGGCGCGCGCGGGCCAGCTTCTCGCCTTCGGCGTCTTTATAATCGTCATGGGCGCGGCCTGCGCGACGGCCGTCTTCGCGGCGCGCGCGGGCCTCGCCGCGAACGGCGAGATCGTCTCCCTCCTCCACCTTGTCGGCGCGACGGACGAGTTCATCGCCAACGAGGTCCAGCGCCGCTTTCTCGTCCTTGGTTTGCGCGGCTCGGCCCTCGGCCTTCTCGCAGCCCTCGCCGCTCTATTCGCGACCGGGCTCGTGGCCGAGACGGGCGGCGGCGACCGGTTCTACCTGCCCGGCCTCGCCATGACCGGCTGGTTCGCGCTGATGCTCCTCATCGTGCCGATCTCGGTCTGCCTTGTTGCGGCCGCGAGCGCGCGCATCACCGTTTTGCGGGCCTTGCGCAACGCCTATTAGCAATGCCTGCCCCGTGGAGATCCGAGGGCGGGGCTGCTTTTCCCCAGCGGCCTTTCTGGCGGGACGGGTCGGAGCGGACTATATTCGACCGGAATGCGCGTGCGAGGCGAATGACGGTGACGAGATTACTGGCCCTTATCGGCGTAATCGGGCTTTCATGGGTCGGTGGCCTTTTCTGGTTCATCGACGCCCTTCCGCGTTACCCCGCCGCCGACATCGCTGCAGCAGACGGCGTCGTGGTCTTCACGGGCGACGGTGAGCGCGTGCCGGCGGCGATGGCGCTGATTGAAGGCGGGGCCGGCCGGCGGCTTCTGATCTCGGGCGTCAATCCCCGGACCTCACGCGACGAACTCGCCAGTTTCTGGCCCGGCCAGCGCGCCCGCTTCGACTGCTGCGTCGATCTGGGCCGCGAGGCGACGACGACGAACGGCAACGCGGCGGAAGTGCGCGCCTGGGTCGCGCTGCACGGCTATGACGACATCGTCCTTGTCACCTCCGACTACCACATGCCGCGGGCGATGCTGGAAATGGGCGCTGCGCTTCCCGGCGCGGCCATCATGAGACACCCTGTTTCATCGGACTATCTGGGTCCGGACGGACGCCCGACATCGTGGCGCGCCTGGCGCGTGATCGCCCTTGAGTATACGAAGTATCTCGCGATACGGGCCAGAATGCTCTTTGCGTGAACGCGCGATGATCTGGGTTCGCTCGATCCTCTTCTTCACGGTGCTTTTCACGGTCACACCGCTGATGGCCGTGTTCTGCGCGCCGGCGCTTCTGCTCGGCGAAGGCCCGGCGCGGGCCTGCATGCGGGTCTGGGCGCGGCTGATGCTGGCGGCTCTGAAGGCGATCTGCGGCGTGTCTCACCGCGTCGCGGGCGCGGAAAACATTCCGACCGGCGGCGCGGTCATCGCGGCCAACCACCAGTCGATGTGGGAGACAATTGCGCTCTTCGCGATCCTGCCGCGCCCGGTAATGGTTTTCAAAAGGGAGCTCGCGCGCAACCCCGTTTACGGCGTCTGGGCGAAATATGGCGGCGTGGCGATCGATCGCCGCGCCGGCGTCAAAGCGATCCGTGATCTGACAAGGGCGGCCGAAGAACAGGTCGCCATGGGTCGCCAGCTCATCCTTTTTCCCGAGGGCACGCGCATCAAGCCGGGCACGCGTGCGGCGTTTCAGCCGGGCGTCGCAGCGGCGGCCCGGGCGACCGGCGCGCCCTGCGTTCCCGTCGCCCACAATTCCGGCGAACACTGGCGCCACCCGGGTCCGCTCAAGACGCCCGGCGAAATCACCATCGCCTTCCTGCCGCCGATCCCGCGAGGCGCGCCGCGAAAAGCCTTTACAACAGCGCTGGAAAGGGCGATCGCGGGCGCGCGGGCGGACCTTCCGGGCGCCGGAGCGCATCGCCCGCCGGGCGGCGAGGAGACGCTCCAGTCGATGGAGACGGCATAAACGTGAGGAAATCCGGAAAGGGGCGCCGCGCCGCGATCGGCCTCAGCGTCGTCATCGTCGCCGCTCTCGCAATCCATGGCGCCTTATGGCGGGCCGGAGCCCAGGAAATGAGGCGCGGCGTCGAGGCCTGGATCGCCGAGCGACGCGCGGAGGGGCTTGAGGTCGAGCACGGGCCCATCACGATGCGGGGCTACCCCCTGATACTGCGCGCGCACGCCCCGCGTATCGCGATCGGCGCTGGCGAAGCCTGGCGCTGGCGGGCCGACTCCCTTGACATCGACCTCGCTCCGAACGCCGTCGACCGCCTGACGTTCCGCCCCCGCGGCGAGCAGACCCTCGAGGCTGAGGGCTTCGGGCGCTGGCGGCTCGCCGCGCGCGGCGCGAGAGCGGTTCTTGCGAACGACACTGATCGCCTCTGGCTGCTGACGGTCGCCGCGGCGGACGGCGAAGCGCGCAACGGTCGCGTTTCGGCGGCCCTCGGCGGCCTCAATCTCGAGGTCGGTCCCCGTGCGGACAATCACGACCAGATCGAGGCCCGGCTGCGCTCGGATGCGATTCGCGCGGCTTTCGGCGGCGACGCGGTGGAGGCGGCGCGCGTGAACGCCGATATCGGCGTTTCCGCGGCGACCGCCCTCGCCACGGGCGGATCCGCGGCGTGGCGCGCTGCGGGCGGCTCGGTGATGCTGCATGACGTCGATATTATCATCGAGGGCGCCGAGGCGGACCTGTCCGGCATTCTCGCCCTCGACGCGTCCGGCGTTCCGGCTGGCGTCATCGACGCCGACGTGAAGGCGCCGGCGGGTCTGGCGCGCGCGCTGGGGAAGGCGGGGGTTCTGTCCCCCGAGGCCGCCGAACAGGCCGAAGCCGGCCTCGCCATGGCTTCGCTCCTGCAGGGCGGGCGCCTTAAAGGGCCGCTGGTGATCAGAGACGGCGAGATCACCCTCGCCGGCGTTCGCCTTGGCGCGGCCGAAGTCCCGCGTTAGGCGTTCCCGACAGGCCGCCGCGCGGCGTTCGACAACTCAGCGTCCGCGCCCGGAGGTCCGGGCGGAGCGCCCTGCGCGGTCAGAGCACCCGTTCCTTCAGGTCCTTCGCGACGCGGAAAGCGACTTTCTTGCTGGCCTTGATCTTGATGGTCTCGCCCGTTGCAGGATTTCGGCCCATGCGCGCGGCGCGCTTGCGAACCTGCAGAATGCCGAGACCCGATATGCGCAGCTTTTTGCCCTTCTTCAGATTGGCGCCGATCATGTCGATGAAATCGCCGAGGAGGTCCTCGGCCTGGCGCTTCGGCATGTCGTAACTTTCCGCGAGATCCGCCGCCAGGTGCTTCAAGGTCACGACCTCGGAGGCCGCGGCGGCGGATGCGGTCTTTTTCTTCGCCGCGGTTTTGGTCGTCGCTTTCTTCCCGGCGGGCGCCTTTTTCGCCGCAGTCTTTCTGGTTGCAGTTTTCTTGGTTGCGGCTTTTTTCGTCGTCGCCTTGCGGGACGTCGTCTTGCGTTTCACAGCCATGGGATCAGTCCCTCTCGACAGTATGACTTCAGTTGCGAAGCGGGCGCGAATACAGAAGCGCGCCGCCGCCGCGTTCCAGACCGCACCGCTCATTCCAAAGCGGATTCGGCTTCAAAGTGCAACGCAAACGCTGATTTTTTGGTTAAAAAAATTAGTTCGCACGGGTCGCAACGGGTTGTCCGGCTCAGCCATACACCGCCGCGAGGGAGAGACCTTCCTGCCGCTCCTCCACAAGCCGCGCGAATTCGTCGATATAGACGGCGCCGTCGGGCGTTTTCTGAACGAGGACAATGCGCCGGTCGTCAGGGTCGCGTACGCGTTTGACGAAACCGAGGATCGACAGGGCGTCCAGCGCGCGCGAGACGGCGGGCTTCGGCACGTTCAGATCCCGCGAAAGCGCCCGCACCGTGTGGCGTCCGGGCGTCAGATAGACTGACAGCAAGATCGCCCACTGACGCATGGAAAGATCGGGCCCGTCATTGCGAACCGCATCGGCGAATACGTCACGCCACGGAGAGAGTACGTCTATTGCAGCCATTGTTTCCCAGATCACCCATACGCTTTTGCGCGCGCACCAAGGAACGATGGGGAAAGACTGCAACCGTTCGCTGAAAAAGAGCAAGCCGGTTTTAAGAAAACCGTTCGCGGATCAGCCGGTAGAGAGCGCGAATCGCCTGCGCCTCGCCGCCGACGGGTCGGCCGGGAGCAGCCGTCGGCCGCCAGGCGTAGATGTCAAAATGGATCCACGGGGTCTGGGGCGCGATGAAATGCTCGAGGAATAGCGCCGCCGTAATCGACCCGGCGAAGGAACCGCCCGAAATGTTGTTGAGGTCGGCGACCGACGAGGAAAGCATCTGCGCATAGGGCTTCCAGAGGGGCAGGCGCCAGACGGGGTCGTGTTCGGCCTCGGCCGCGGTTTCAATTTCGCGGGCGAGCGCTTGATCATCCGTGTAGAAAGGAGCAAGGTCCGGTCCCACGGCGACGCGCGCTGCGCCCGTTAGCGTCGCCATGGAGATGAGCAGCGCCGGGGCGTCGGCCGCCGCGAGATCGAGCGCGTCGGCGAGAACCAGCCGGCCTTCCGCGTCCGTATTGCCGATCTCGACCGTTGTTCCCTTACGGCTTTTCAGTACGTCGCCGGGACGGAACGCATCGCCGGCGATGGCGTTTTCAACCGCCGGAACGAGCACGCGCAGCGCAATGTCGGTGTTTGCGTCCATCAACATCTGCGCGAGACCGAGAACATTCGCCGCCCCGCCCATATCCTTCTTCATGAGCGCCATGCCGCTACCGGGCTTGATGTTCAGCCCGCCGCTGTCGAAGCAGACGCCCTTGCCGACGAGCGTGACCTTCGGCGCGTCCGGCGCCCCCCACCTCATGTCGATCAGCCGGGGCGCCGAATGCGAGGCGCGGCCGACGGCGTGAATCATGGGCAAATTCCATTCGAGCAAATCCTCGCCGGCGACGACCGAAATCTCGGCGCCGTAGCGCCCGGCGAGCGTCTCGGCCGCAGTTGCGAGGTTGTGGGGCAGCATGTCGCCGGCCGGGGTGTTGACGAGATCGCGCACCGCCCCCGTCGCCGCCGCCGCGCGCCTTACGGCCTGAACGTCGAGGCCTTCCGGCGCGATGAGACGGGCCGCGCCCGCCGGCGCCGCGCGATAGCGGTCGAAACGATAGGCCCCGAGGAGCCAGCCGAGCGCGGCGAGCGACGGGCGTTCCGAGGCGAGGCTCCCGGCGAGCGCGAAGTCGCCCTCCGGCAGCCGGTCGCCCGCAACCGCGGTGGTGAACGGGTCTTCGCCGCCGCCGACGCCGAGCAGGACGCCCTCTTCGCCTGCGAGCAGAACCCCGGCTTCGCCGCGAAAGCCGTTCGCCGCGGCGAGCCTCTTGAGACCTTCCGGCGCGTCACCGAACGCGTCGCCGCGGGGAGGGGCGTCCCTTGTGGAGACCTCCCTGACTGGAAAAACCGGCTTCGCGGCGGCGTGGGCTTCGGCCGCGAAAGGGGCCAGCAGTTCTTCTTTCATATCATCCGTCCACTAACCGGGGCCAGCGCCGCCTGAGGCGAGGCCAGCCCGTCCGAAGCGCCGTCGCAACGGCTCGCCTGATTTTCTCGTACAGTTAAGCCTTTATTGAACACCTTTCGCAATCATGCACGGCGACGAGCTTCACCAGCCTCAAGGAATCCCCATGGCCGTGCGTAATTCAGCGTCCCGCAACGCAGTCTCCTCCTGGCTCTTGGCCGGACTGGGGGCCCTCGCGGCCGCCGCCTGCGCGACCGGCGACGGAAAATCGCCAAGCGATTACAGAGAGGCGGTCGACGCCTACACCGACCCGTCGGCCGATCCGCAGAACATCGATCCCGTCGCCGCGGCGGCTTTCTGGGGAACGCGGTACAACCGCGACCACAACAACCCCGAGGTGGCTGTCAAATATACGGCCGCCCTGCGCAAGATCGGCTCGGTCGACGAGGCGGTGTCCGTCATCACGAAGACCGCGCGAACGCACGCGGAGCATCCCGGCGTCAATCTCGAAGCGGGCAAGGCGCTGATCGAGGCCGGTCGCGGATTTGAGGCGGTCCGATATCTCGAGGTCGCCGTCGCGCGCCGGCCCGAAGACTGGAGCGCCCTGTCGGCCTACGGCGTCGCCCTTGACAATATCGGCGAGCACAAGCTCGCCCGGATGCAGTACGACAAGGCGCTGATCCTTTCCCCCCGGTCGGTCCAGATCACGAACAACAAGGCGCTCTCCTACGCCCTGTCCGGCGATCTGCAAAGCGCGGAACAGTCCCTGCGCGCTGCGGCCGCAACGCGCGGCGCCGACGCGCGGGTCCGCCAGAACCTCGCCCTCGTGCTCGCCCTGAAAGGCGATCTGAAGGGCGCGGAACGCCTTGCGCGCTCAGACCTGCCTCCGCAGGTCGCGAACGCCAACATCTCCTATTTCCGTTCACTGATGAACCAGCCGGCCTACTGGGCGGAGTTCCAGCCGGACGAAATCGACGCGCCGAGCTTCGCGCCGGCCGACGAGCCGGAAAGCGGTCGCCGGCAGGCGCCGGCCACCTCGACGCCCGAGCCCCTGGCGCCGCTGAAACCCGAACCGCAGCCGGCCGAACCGAAAAAGGACGACAAGACGCCTGTCGCGCAGCGCGGGGCGACGCCTGTCACGGCGACCTCGCTGCCGGCTTCGGCTGAGGGCGACGCCGGCCCCGCTAAGGCCGCCGGCGGTGCGGCGGACACGGACGGCCAAGCAGGAAAGACGCCGGCGGGAACCACGATCCGTTCCGGCCCGGTCGAGCTTGCGCCTGGAGCCGAACTCAAGACGCAAGACGAATAAGGCCGTTCGTCAGCCGCCGAGGATTTCGTATGGACCGCCGCGCTCGAGCGCCCGCTTGTAGGCGTCGCGGTCGGCGATCCTGGAGAGATAGGCGGTGAGCTTGGGATACCGGCGCTCCAGCGCGCCGCGCGCCGCGGCGGCCTCGAGGGGGAAGCTCATCTGGACGTCGGCGGCGGTGAATTGATCGCCTGCGAACCATTCCGAACGGTTGAGTTCGGCTTCCATGAAATCGAGCTGGGCGGCGAGGTTCGGCTCGACGTAACCGTCGAGAACCCGGTCGGCGATACCCTTTGCGATCGGTTTGGCGAAGAACGGCATCTTCGCCTCTTTAATGCGCGTAAAGAACAGTTTCAGCAGCAATTGCGGCATCGCCGAGCCTTCGGCGAAGTGCATCCAGTATATGTAGCGCAGCCGCTCCGGTGAGCCCGGCTCGGGCGCCAGGGCCCCGCCCGCTTTCTCCACGAGATACTCGATAATGGCTCCGGTCTCCGCGATAACGCGGCCGTCGTCATCGATAACGGGAGATTTGCCGAGCGGATGAATTTTCTTCAACGCCGCCGGGGCGAGGCTCGTCTGTTTGTTTCGCTCATAGCGCTGCACCTCGTAATCGAGCCCGAGTTCCTCCAAGAGCCACAGGACCCGTTGGGAGCGCGAATTTTCCAGATGGTGGACAGTGATCATATTGAAATCCTTTAGCGGGGATACGCGCGGCGCGGCGCGCCGGACTTGCCGCCTTCCGGGCGCTCCCGGGACTGCGGATCAATAGAGCGTCGCGATATCGCTCTTTTCGAACTTCGTTAGCTCGTCATGGCGGCCCTCGCGGATCTTCGCGACCCAGTCAGGGTCCTTCAAGAGCGCGCGACCCACCGCAATGAGATCGAATTCCTCGCGCTCCATACGCGCGATCAGCTCGTCAAGGCTTGCAGGCTCCGAGACCTCGCCGCCGTAAGACGCGGTGAATTCGCCCGACAGGCCGACGGAGCCGACGGAAATCGACGGCTTGCCGGTCACCTTTTTCGCCCAACCGGCGAAATTGAGGTCCGAGCCCTCGAAGTCCGGCTCCCAGAAACGCCGCTGGGAGCAATGAAACGCGTCGATTCCCGCTTCGACCATCGGGGTCAGCCATTTCCCCAGCTCCTCCGGCGTCCCGGCCGTCTTGGCGGCGAAGTCCTGTTGCTTCCACTGGGAGAGGCGGATGATCATCGGATAGTCAGCCCCCAGCCTTTCGCGCGACCGCCGGATGATCTCGCACGCCATCCGCGTGCGGCCTTCCCAGTCGCCGCCCCATTTGTCGTCGCGCAGGTTCGTCTTTTCCCAGTGGAAGCTGTCGAGGAGATAGGAGTGCGCGCCGTGGAACTCGACGCAGTCGAAGCCGATCGCCCGGGCCGCAACCGCCGCGTCGACGAATTCAGCAATGGCCGTTTCGATTTCCGCTTCCGTCATCGGCTCCCAGAGCGCCTTGCCCGGCGACTTCACGCCCGAGGCCGACCAGGAGGGAACGTCAGGGTGCGCCGTTTTCGAAGGGTTGCGGAACGGCCCCTCGTGCCAGAGCTGAACGCCGATCAGGCCGCCCGCTGCGTGAACCGCGTCGACGACCTTGCGCCAGCCCTCCTTCGCCTCGGGGGTGACGATGTTCGGCACGTTCGGCGTCCCCGTGGCGGTGACAGTGTTGGTCGAGACCCCCTCAGTGAGGATCAGCCCGACATCGCCTTCGGCGCGCCGGCGGTAATAGTCGACGACGTTGTCGCCCGGGACGTTGCCTGGCGAGAAGGAGCGCGTCATAGGCGCCATCACGATGCGGTTGGGCAGGCTCATCGAATTCAGCGTGAAAGGCTGGAAGAGGACGTCGACAGATTTGGACATTTAGGCGCGCTCCGACTGGTTTTATCGCGCCGCAGCCTACCGGCCCTTGCGCGAAATGACAGGCCCCGACGCAGCGCCCCGCCGCGGACGCGGCGCGGGGACCCGGCCCTTGACCGGGCGGCGCCGTCGTTCTTTCCTTGGGCTCGCGGTCGCGCCAGGGCCGAGGAGACGGGGAATGAGGAAACTGACGGCGGCGGCGATCGCGATCTTGCTCTGCGCCTGCAGCGCCGAGCAGCGCTCGCGCCATGACACCACATGCCACGCCGGGGGCTATCGGCTCGTAGACGGGCGCGTCTTCGGACTGATCCCGCGCGGGCCCGGCAATCTTCGCTACCAGTTCTTCACAGGCGAAACCGGCGGCGTCGAAGAGGGCGATGACGGCCTCTGGCGGGCGATGAACGGCGGCGCGCTTTCGATCCGGCTCGGCGGTTGCGAGGACCCGGGCGTCGTTTTTGACGCCAACGGCGTCCCCGTCGCCGGCGCGCGCATTGCCTATCGCGTCACCGAAACCGTTTTCGACGGCGTCGACGGACGGCGCGCCGGGCGGCTCGTTCTTCCTGCGGAGGGACCGACGAAGGCGATCGTCGTCGCCGTACACGGATCGGAGCGCTCGTCAGGGCGCACCGGCGGACGTCTGCAGACGCTCCTTCCCGCCTTCGGGATCGGCGTTTTCGCCTATGACAAGCGCGGCACGGGAGCCTCGGACGGAAAATACACGCAGAATTTCGACATCCTCGCCGGCGACGCCGTGCGTGCGCGGCGAGAGGCGCGCCGGCTCTTCGGGGACGAAATCGCGATCGGCTATCTCGGCGCCAGCCAGGGCGGCTGGGTCGCGCCGCTCGCCGCGTCCCTCGACGGCGCGGCCTTCGTCATCGCCGCTTACGGCCTCGCCATAAGTCCCTCAATGGAAGACGAGGAAGAAGTCGTCCTCGCCTTGCGCGCCGCCGGCTATGGCGAGGACGTCATCGAAAAGGCGCGCGAGATCACGGCTGCGACGCGCCGGGTCGTCAGGTCCGACTTCAAGGACGGCTACAAGGAGCTGAGCGCCGTCCGGAAGAAATACAGGGACGAGCCCTGGTATGACGAGATCGAAGGGGAATATTCGGGCGACTTGCTGCGG